>NZ_JBSSHR010000014.1:0-169788 GCF_059089345.1 Micromonospora sp. BS32 | reverse complement strand
GAGCGGGCGGGGGAGGGAGGGTGGGGTGGTGTGGGACGCAGTTGCGGGTGTGGGGGAGAGGGGTCGGGGAGTCGGGCGGATAGGCTCGTGGGAGTGAGAGAGGGGTGCTGGTGAGGGTTCTGGCGGCGATGTCGGGCGGGGTGGACTCCGCCGTGGCGGCGGCGCGCGCGGTGGCGGCCGGGTACGACGTGACCGGCGTGCACCTGGCGTTGGCCCGCAACCCGCAGACCTACCGCACCGGCGCCCGGGGCTGCTGCACGCTGGAGGACTCGCGGGACGCCCGGCGGGCCGCCGACGTGATCGGCATCCCGTTCTACGTCTGGGACATGGCCGAGCGTTTCCACTCCGAGGTGGTCGACGACTTCGTCGCCGAGTACGCGGCCGGTCGTACCCCGAATCCCTGCCTGCGCTGCAACGAGAAGATCAAGTTCGCCGCGGTGCTGGACCGGGCGGTGGCCCTGGGCTTCGACGCGGTGGTCACCGGCCACCACGCCCGGCTCGGCGCGGACGGCCTGCTGCGCCGCAGCGTCGACATCGGCAAGGACCAGTCGTACGTGCTGGCCGTGCTCACCCGCGCGCAGCTCGACCGGTCGATCTTCCCGCTCGGCGACTCCACCAAGGCCGAGGTGCGCGAGGAGGCCGCCCGGCGCGGGCTGGCGGTCGCCGACAAGCCGGATTCGCACGACATCTGCTTCATCGCCGACGGCGACACCCGCGGCTTCCTCGCCTCCCGGCTCGGCGAGGCTGCCGGCGACGTGGTCGACGCGTCGACCGGCGCGGTGGTCGGCAGCCACTCCGGCGCGTACGCGTACACCGTCGGCCAGCGGCGGGGCCTGCACCTCGACCGGCCCGCCCCGGACGGCCGCCCCCGCTACGTGCTCTCCATCACCCCCAAGACCAACACCGTCACCGTCGGCCCCGCCGAGGCGCTGGAGGTGTCCCGGGTCCGGGCCACCCGGCCGGTCTGGACCGGTGGCGAGCGGCCGACCGCGCCGGTCGAGTGCGAGGTGCAGCTGCGCGCGCACGGCGACGTGGTGCCGGCCACCGTCGCGCTCGACGGCGACACCCTCTCCGCCGAGCTGCGCCGGCCCGTCCGCGGGGTGGCCGCCGGGCAGGCGGTCGTGGCGTACCGGCCGGACCCGGCCGGGGACGTGGTGCTCGGTTCCGCCACCATCACCGGCTGACCGGCCCGGCCCGGCTACCCTTCGGCCGTGACTGAACAGTCCTGGCCCTGGCCCGCCGGCGCGGCCACCGGCATCGGTTCGCTGCCCGGCACCGACATCGCCGAGGCGCAGCGGGTCGTCCTCGGTGAGCTGCCCGCCCTGCCCCACCTGCCCGAGCTGCCGGCGCGCGGCCCCGGTGCGGACCTGATCGGGCGGACCGGTGGGCTCCTGGTGGAGCTGCCGGTCGAGCTGTACGCGGCCCGCTGGCGGATCGCGCTGCGCCCCGGGCGGGACCTGCGCCGGGCCCGGGACCTGATGGAACGCGACCTGGACCAGCTCGCCGAGCAGGCCGAGGCGTACGCCGGGCCGGTGAAGATCCAGGCGGCCGGGCCGTTCACCCTGGCCGCGGCCCTGGAGCTGCCGATCGGCGGGCGGATGGTCCGGGACCCGGGGGCGGTGCGCGACCTCACCGGCTCCCTGGCCGAGGGGCTGCGCCGGCACGTCGAGGCGGTGGCCCGCCGGCTGCCCCGGGCGTCGGTGCTGCTTCAGCTCGACGAGCCGTCCCTGCCGGCGGTGCTCGCCGGGCGGATCTCCACCGAGAGCGGCTTCGGCACCTACCGGGCGGTCCAGCCCGAGCTGGCCCGGACGCTGCTGGGCGAGGTGATCGACGCGGCCGGAGTGCCGACCGTGGTGCACTGCTGCGCCCCCGACGTGCCGCTGGAGTTGATCCGCACCGCCGGCGCGACCGGCGTCGCGCTCGACCTCGGCCTGCTCACCGACCTGGACCCGCTCGGCGAGGCGCTCGACGCCGGGCTCGGGCTGCTGGCCGGCGCCGCGCCCACACTGCCGCCGGCCGGTCGCGCGCCGACCTCGGCCCAGGTCGCCGACCGGGTACGCACCGTCTGGGACCGCCTCGGCTTCCCCCGCCGTCAGCTCGCCGAGCAGGTGGTCATCACCCCGGCCTGCGGCCTGGCGGGGGCCACCCCGCAGTACGCCCGGGCCGTCCTCGCCGCCTGCCGGGACGCCGGACGGCGACTGCACGAGGACTGAGGGTTTTCCGTCGTACCCGGCGGGCAGGATGACCGCCATGATTGGACAGCTGCGTTCAGTGGTGATCGACTGCCCCGACCCGCGCGCGCTGGCCGGCTTCTACGCGGAGCTGCTCGGCCTGCCGCTGATCGAGGAGGACTCCGACGACGACTGGGTGGTGCTCGGCGGCCCGCCCGGGCACCAGCCCCGGATCGCCTTCCAGAAGGCGCTCGACCTGCGCCCGCCGGACTGGCCGGATCCGAACCGTCCCCAGCAGTTCCACATCGACGTCACCGTCGACGACATCGAGACCGCGGAGAAGGCGGCGCTGGCCCTCGGCGCCCGCCGGCTGCGCGGCGAGGGCGACGACTGGCGGGTGTACGCCGACCCGGCCGGCCACCCGTTCTGCCTCTGCTGGGACTGACCGGCGGCGGTGCCCCGCCGGGCGCGGGTTGCGGCGTGGCGGCATGATCGTCAACGTGATCGACTCCTCGCTCCGGCGGGCCTCCGGCTCGCTGTTCGGTCTCGCCTACGGTGACGCCCTGGGCAAACCGACCGAGTTCCTGACCGTCGCCGAGATCGTCCGCCGGTACGGTCCGACCGGCCCGCGCGAGCTGGTCGGCGAGCCCGCCCTGGTCACCGACGACACCCAGATGGCCCTGGCGGTGGGCTGGGCGCTGCACGACGCGCCGGCGTACACCCCGGAGGCGGTCGAGCCGCTGCTGCGGCAGCGCTTTCTCGACTGGGCGGCCAGCCCGGAGAACAACCGCGCGCCGGGGATGACCTGCCTGCGCGCCTGCGCCGAGCTGAGCCGGGGGATGCGCTGGCAGGAGGCCACGGTGGCCGGTTCCAAGGGCTGCGGCGCGAACATGCGGGTCACCCCGGTCGGCCTGCTCGACGTCGACCTCGACACCCTCGCCGGCCTGGCCCAGCTCCAGGCGGGCCTGACCCACGGCCACCCGACCGGGTTGGCGGCCAGCGAGCTGACCGCGTACGCGGTGCGGCTGCTGCGCGAGGGCGCCGCGCCGGCCGAGCTGCCCGGGCTGCTCACCGCGCGGGCCGACGCGCAGCGCCGGGTCTACCGGGGAGACTGGCTCGGCGACCTCTGGCAGCGTCCCGGGGTGGACGGCCCGGAGGAGTTCATCGCCCGGGGCTGGGACGAGTGTCGGCGCGCGCTGGCCCGGCTCGACGCCGCGCTCGCCGCGCCGGACGACGGCGGGGACCCGTGCCGGCAGACCGGCGAGGGCTGGATCGCCGAGGAGGCGCTGGCCACCGCCCTGCTCTGCGCCCTGCGCCATGTCGACGATCCGGTCGCCGCCCTGGCCCGGGGCGCCACCACGGCCGGCGACTCCGACTCGATCGCCGCGCTGGCCGGCGCGTTCGTCGGTGCCGCCCACGGGCTGTCGGCCTGGCCGGCGGAGTGGACCGGCCGGATCGAGTACGCCGGGCAGCTCACCGCCCTCGGCGCCGGCTGGGACTGACCGGCGGTCGGGTCCCGCCCGACGTCGTCGGCGGTGGGTCGGTACCGACCGCGGTCGGGTCAGACCGGCAGGTGGGGAAGCTTCCGGACCTTGCTCCAGACGGCGGGATCGCACTTTCCGGCCCGGTTGGCGAAGGCGTCGGCCGGGACGTGGACGGGTTCGGCGAGGTCGAGCCAGCTGTCGTGGTCGGCGTCGGCGTCCCAGTCCCGGGTGGGGATCCGCACGTGGTCGTCCCGGTCGCTCTTGTCCTGGCTGGTGATCTTGAGCACCTCGGCGCCCCGGTCGTCGCCGCGCAGCACCAGGCACGGCCGCACCTTGGAACCGGTGCCGTCGTGGTACGGGACGTCCGCCCACCAGATCTCGCCCGGCCGGGGCGTACCGGTGGGGGTGCGCGGGCGGGGCGGCGCGGTGGGGCGCGCGCGGTCCCGGGGCGGCGTGCCCCGCTCGGGGCGGGTCTTCCGGCCGCCGCCGGACGGGCGCCCGCCGCGCAGCCGCCACTCGTTCCAGGCCCAGCCGGCAACCACGGCCAGCACGACCAGCACCGCCCAGAGCACCCAGTCCGGCATTCGTACCCCCGCGTCCGCGTACCGTCGGCAGGGCGCCGACGTGCGGCGATCGTCGCATGGCCAACGCCCGGCCGCCCGTCGGGCGCGTCGAGGATTGTCCCACCGGCCCGATACGGTGCTCCGGTAGCGTGATCACGGGGAAACCCGACTGGTTGTCCGGAGGCGGCAGGGTGTCCGAAGAAGCGATCCCCCAGCAGGTCAGCGCCGCGCAGGAGGCGGCGGCCGGCGGTGAGCCGACCCCCGCGGCCCGGGAGCGGCATGCGACGCTGAGCCAGGAGCTCACCGAACACCAGTACCGCTACTACGTGCTCGACGCGCCGACCATCACCGACGCCGAGTTCGACAAACAGCTGCGGGAGCTGGAGGCGCTGGAGGCGGAGTACCCGGCGCTGCGCACCCCGGACTCGCCCACCCAGCGGGTCGGCGGCACCTTCTCCACCGACTTCACCCCGGTCACCCACGCCGAGCGGATGCTCTCGCTGGACAATGCCTTCGCCGACGAGGAGCTGGCCGCCTGGGCCGAGCGGGTCGAGCGGGACGCCGGCGGCCCGGTGCCCTACCTCTGCGAGCTCAAGGTCGACGGCCTGGCCATCAACCTCACCTACCAGAAGGGCCGGCTGGTCCGGGCGGCCACCCGGGGCGACGGGCGCACCGGCGAGGACGTCACAGCCAACGTCCGCAGCATCCGGGACGTGCCCACGAAGCTCACCGGCACCGGGGAGTTCCCCGACGTGCCGGAGCTGCTGGAGGTGCGCGGCGAGATCTATTTTCCGGTCGCCGCCTTCGCCGAGCTCAACGCCGGCCTGGTCGAGCAGGGCAGGGCGCCCTTCGCCAACCCGCGCAACGCGGCGGCCGGCAGCCTCCGGCAGAAGGACCCGAGGGTCACCGCGTCCCGACCGCTGCGCCTGGTGGTGCACGGCATCGGCGCCCGGCGGGGCTTCTCGCCGACCGCCCAGTCCGAGGCGTATGCGGCGCTGAAGGCGTGGGGCCTGCCGACCAGCGACCGGGTACGGGTGGTGCCCGACCTGGCCGGCGTCGCGGATTACATCGCCTACTACGCCCAGCACCGGCACGACGTCGAGCACGAGATCGACGGTGTGGTGGTCAAGGTCGACCCGGTCTCCATCCAGGGTCGGCTCGGGTCCACCAGCCGCGCCCCGCGCTGGGCGATCGCCTTCAAGTACCCGCCGGAGGAGGTCAACACCAAGCTGCTCGACATCGACGTCAACGTCGGCCGGACCGGCCGGGTCACCCCGTTCGCCGTGCTGGAGCCGGTGCGGGTGGCCGGCTCGACGGTCGCCCTGGCCACCCTGCACAACGCACGCGAGGTGGAGCGCAAGGGGGTGCTGATCGGCGACACGGTGGTGCTGCGCAAGGCCGGCGACGTCATCCCCGAGGTGTTGGGCCCGGTGATCGAGCTGCGTCCCGCCGACGCCCGTCCGTTCGTCATGCCGACCAGCTGCCCGGCCTGCGGCACCCCGCTCGCCCCGGCGAAGGAGGGCGACGTCGACATCCGCTGCCCCAACACCCGCAGCTGCCCCGCCCAGCTGCGGGAGCGGGTGTTCCACCTGGCCGGCCGGGGCGCCTTCGACATCGAGGTGCTCGGCTACAAGGGCGCCGCCGCCCTGCTCGACGCCGAGATCATCCACGACGAGGGCGACCTGTTCGCCCTCGACGCCGACCGGCTCGCCGCGTCGCCGTTCTTCGTCAACAAGGACGGCACCCTGGGCAGCAACGCGACCAAGCTGCTGGAGAACCTCGCCGTGGCCAAGGAGCGCGACCTGTGGCGGGTGCTGGTCGCGCTGAGCATCCGGCACGTCGGCCCCACCGCCGCCCAGGCCCTGGCCCGGCACTTCCGCTCGATCGAGGCGATCGACCGGGCGTCCGAGGAGGAGCTGTCGTCTGTGGACGGCGTTGGGCCGACCATCGCCGCGAGCATCAAGGAGTGGTTCGCCGTCGACTGGCACCGCGAGGTGGTCCGCAAGTGGGGTGAGGCGGGCGTACGGATGGCGGAGGAGGCGGTCGACGAGGGGCCGCGCCCGCTGGAGGGCCTCACCGTGGTGGTGACCGGCACGCTCGCCGGGTTCAGCCGCGATCAGGCCGCCGAGGCGATCCAGAGCCGGGGCGGCAAGGTCACCGGCTCGGTCTCCAAGAAGACCAGCTTCGTGGTGGTGGGCGACAACCCGGGTTCCAAGGCCGACAAGGCGGCCAGCCTGAAGCTGCCCGTCCTCGACGAGGCGGGCTTCCGGGTGCTGCTCGAATCCGGCCCGGAGGCCGCCCGCGAGGTGGCCCGGGTGGAGGAGAGCTGAGCGCCCCGGCGGTCGCCGGTGAATCTTGGGGCCGTATACCAACTTAATTACGACTACGACCGATTCGTGACTGTCGTACGGGAGTGGCGGCACAGAGGGCGTTTCATGGGAGCACGGTGCGCGACCGGCGCGTACCAGGACCGTGCTGCCCGGGAGGTGCGATGGAGACCGGCGACCCCCGCAACTCCGTGCCGCCCGGGCGGGGGACACTCTTCGCCGGCTTCGCAGGCTTCGTCGTCACGGTCGTCGCGCTGGCCGTGCTGGTCTCCGCCGCCCCGCTGACCGACCTGCCCGACCGGTTGTCGGGGCTGCCCGCCGCGTTCTGGACGATGGCGGCGCTCGCCGTGGTCTGCGACGCCCGCCCCTTCGTCCCGCCCGGCCGGCGGCAGACCTCGGCGGTCTTCCCGTCCACCTGCTTCACCTTCGCCATCCTGCTCGGCTGGGGGCTCGGCCCGGCCGTGGCGGTGCAGGCCGTCGCCGTCGCCGTCTCCGGCTGGCGGATGCGGCACTCGGTCTGGCGGACCACCTTCAACGCCGCCCAGTACGCCTGCGCGCTGGCCGCCGCCTACCTGGTGCTCTGGCTCGGGCCGGGGGAACTCTTCGCCGGCGGCCGGCTGCACTGGACCGACGTGGCCGCGGTCGCCGGTGCCACGGCCACCTGGTTCGCGGTCAACTACGGCCTGGTCAGCACCGCGTTGCGGCTGCGCTTCGGCGGCCGGTGGTGGCCCAGTGCCCGGCAGGCGCTGCCGTACGAGCTGCTCTCCACCGGCTCGCTGCTGCTGCTCGCCCCCGTCCTGGTCACCGCCGCCCGGGCCAGCGCCGCCCTGGTCCCGCTGGTGCTGGTCCCGCTCTTCGCCGTCTACCGGATGGCCCGGCTCTCCACCGAACAGGAGCAGCTCGCCGCGCTCGACCCGCTGACCGGGCTGCCCAACCGCAAGGCCCTGCTGGCCGAGGTCGCCGAGCAGGTGCACCTGCACGCCGAGCGGGTCGCCCGGGACGAGCCCGGCGCCCACCTGGCCCTGCTCCTGATCGACCTGGACCGGTTCAAGAACGTCAACGACGCGCTCGGCCACGCGGTGGGGGACCGGCTGCTGGTGGAGGTGAGCGCCCGGCTGGCCGAGGCGGTCGGCGGCCGGGACATGGTGGCCCGCCTCGGCGGCGACGAGTTCGCGATCGTGGCCGGCGGCCTGGACGGGGTCGAGGACGCGCGGGAGCTGGCCGGCCGGCTGGTCGCCGCGCTCGCCGAGCCGGTATCGCTGGACGGGCTGCCGCTGGACGTCGGCGGCTCGATCGGCATCGCGCTCTTCCCCGAGCACGGCGAGGACTACGCCACCCTGATGCGCCACGCCGACGTGGCGATGTACGACGCCAAGCACCGCAACGACACCGTGGCGGTGTACGCCGCCGAGTCCGACCACAACTCCGCCGAGCGGCTCGGTCTCCTGGCCGACCTGCGTCGCGTACTCGATGCCGGGCCGCCCACCGCCCAGCCGGTGCGGGGCGGGGACGGCGCGGCGCTGCCGTCCCGGCTCGACGCCGACCCGGGGTCGGGCGGCGGCGGGAGCCGGTGGTGGCCGCGGCGCCGCCGGCCGCGGGTCCGCCTGGACGACTCCGACGAGCTGCTGAACCGGATCCTCACCGGCGCCGACCCGGTCCGCCGCCGGTCGGCGGCCCCCGACCCGGGCGAGCCCGCCACCCCGCCGGCCGAGGCTCCGGCGCCACCCGCCCCGACGAGCCGACCCGACGCCGACGAGGCCGCCGACGTCGGCGAGATCACCATGTACTACCAACCCCAGGTGGCCATCGCCACCGGGGAGGTGGTCGGCGTCGAGGCACTGCTGCGCTGGCGGCACCCGCGCCGCGGCATGGTCGACCCGGAGGAGCTGATCCGGGTGGCCGAGCAGAGCGCGGTGATGCGGCTGCTGACCAACCGGGTGGTGGACGACGTGGTGGAGCAGCTGGCGAAGTGGGCCGCCGCCGGGATCACCCTGCGGGCGGCGCTCAACGTCAGCGTCCGTGACCTGCACACGGGCGAGATCGCCGACCGGATCGCCGAGCGGCTGACCCGCTACGGGGTACGCCCCGAGCGGCTGCAACTGGAGATCACCGAGGGCGCGCTGATGGCCGACCCCCGGCGGGTGCTGGACACGATCACCCGGCTGCACCGGCTCGGGGTGGCCATCTCCCTGGACGACTTCGGCACCGGCTACTCCTCGTTGCAGCACCTGCGCCGGCTGCCGCTGGCCGAGGTGAAGGTGGACCGGTCGTTCGTCCTCGGGATGGCCGACGACGCCGACGACGCCGCGATCGTCCGGTCGACGATCGAGCTGGCCGGCGCGCTCGGACTACGGGTGGTCGCCGAGGGGGTCGAGGACGAACGGACCTGGCGACTCCTGCACGCCGCCGGCTGCGATGCCGCACAGGGCTGGTTCTACGCCCGCCCGATGCCGGCCGATGAGCTGGCCGCCTGGCTGGCCCGGTACCGCCCGCTCCGCCCGGCCCCCAGCCCGGACGCGGAGATCCCCCGCCGGCACGCCCGCTGAGCCGGGCGTCGTTCCGCCGCCGGGCCGGAGGGGGAGTCGGAGGCGTGGTGGGGAGCGCAGGACAATAGACTCGCTCCGGTCACCGCGCGTCATCGCACCACCCGGCCGCGCGGCCGGCACGCAGACCCAGCAGGACAGCCACGAAGGGGGCATTGATGGCCGCCATCTCCCGCGAGGAGGTCGCGCACCTGGCGCGACTGTCGCGGCTCGCCGTCACCGAGGAGGAGCTGGACACCTTCGCCGGCCAGCTCGACGTGATCCTCCAGTCGGTCGCCCAGGTCGGCGAGGTCGCCGCGGCGGACATCCCGCCGACCTCCCACTCGGTGCCGCTGACCAACGTGCTCCGCGAGGACGTGGTGACGCCGTGCCTCACCCCGGAGGAGGCGCTCTCCGGCGCGCCCGACGCCGACCAGCAGCGGTTCCGCGTCCCGCGGATCCTGGACGAGGATGTGGCCTCATGAGCGAGCGCAGCGAGCGAATCATCAGGCTCAGTGCGGTGGTGCCTCATGACGGCACGGAGCGAAGCGGAGTGCCGGCATGAGCGACCTGACCAGAATGACCGCGACGGAGATCGCCGGTCTCGTCGCCGGCGGGGAGACCTCAGCCGTCGAGGTCACCCGGGCCCACCTGGACCGGATCGCCGCGGTCGACGACCGGGTGCACGCGTTCCTGCACGTCGACTCCGAGGGCGCGCTGGCCGCCGCCCGCGCGGTGGACGAGCGCCGGGCCGCCGGCGAGGAGCTGGGCCCGCTGGCCGGCGTGCCGGTCGCGGTCAAGGACGTGCTCACCACCAAGGGCGTGCCGACCACCGTCGGATCGAAGATCCTGGAGGGCTGGCGCCCGCCGTACGACTCGACGATCGTGCAGCGGCTGCGCGACGCGGGCACGGTGATGCTCGGCAAGACCAACATGGACGAGTTCGCGATGGGCTCCTCCACGGAGTACTCCGCGTACGGCCCGACCCACAACCCGTGGGACCTGGACCGGATCCCGGGCGGCTCGGGTGGCGGCAGCGCCGCCGCGCTGGCCGCGTACGAGGCGCCGCTGGCGATCGGCTCGGACACCGGCGGCTCGATCCGCCAGCCCGGCGCGGTCACCGGCACCGTCGGCGCGAAGCCCACCTACGGCGGCACCTCCCGGTACGGCCTGGTGGCGTTCTCCTCGTCGCTGGACACTCCCGGCCCGTGCGCCCGTACGGTGCTCGACGCCGCCCTGCTGCACCAGGTCATCGGTGGTCACGACCCGCGGGACTCCACCTCGATCCCGGCCCCGGTGCCGGACGTGGTGGCCGCCGCGAAGCTCGGCGCCACCGGCGACCTGACCGGCGTGAAGCTCGGTGTGGTCACCGAGTTCACCGGCGAGGGCGCCGAGCCGGGCGTGATGGCCGCGTTCCGCGAGTCGGTCGACGCGCTGGCCAAGCTGGGCGCCGAGATCGTCGAGGTGTCCTGCCCGCACTTCCGCTACGCGCTGCCGGCGTACTACCTGATCGCGCCGAGCGAGTGCTCCTCCAACCTGGCCCGGTTCGACGGCGTCCGGTTCGGCCTGCGGGTCGGCGACGACGGCAACCGGTCGCTGGAGGAGGTCATGTCGCTGACCCGGGAGGCCGGCTTCGGCGCCGAGGTCAAGCGGCGCATCATGATCGGCACGTACGCCCTCTCCTCGGGCTACTACGACGCCTACTACGGTCAGGCGCAGAAGGTCCGTACCCTGATCACGCGGGACTTCACCGCGGCGTTCGAGCAGGTCGACGCGCTGATCTCGCCGACCACCCCGTTCGTGGCGTTCCCGATCGGCGCGCGCACCTCGGACCCGTACCAGATGTACCTGGCGGACCTGTTCACCATCCCGACCAACCTGTACGGCGGCCCGGGCATCTCGGTGCCGTGCGGCCTCTCCTACGGTCTCCCCGTCGGCCTGCAGGTGATGGCCCCGACGATGGCCGACGACCGGATGTACCGGGTCGCCGCCGCGCTGGAGTCCGTGGTCGGTACGTTCACCCCACCGGCGCTGTGAGTCAGGAGCTCAGATGACCACGACACTGCCCGCGTACGACGAGGTCGTCGCGCGCTACGAACCGGTGATCGGCCTGGAGACCCACGTCGAGCTGGGCACGAACACCAAGATGTTCTGCGGCTGCCCGACCGACTTCGGCGGCGAGCCGAACACCCGGGTCTGCCCGGTCTGCCTCGGCCTGCCCGGTTCGCTGCCGGTGGCCAACAAGGCGGCCATCGAGGCGACGATCCGGATCGGCCTGGCGCTGAACTGCTCCATCGCCGAGTGGTGCCGGTTCGCCCGGAAGAACTACTTCTACCCGGACATGCCGAAGGACTTCCAGATCAGCCAGTACGACGAGCCGCTCTGCTTCGACGGCTACCTCGACGTCGAGGTCAACGGGGAGCTGGTGCGGATCGGCATCGAGCGGGTGCACCTGGAGGAGGACACCGGCAAGACGCTGCACGTCGGTGGCGCCACCGGCCGGATCCACGGCGCGACGGAGTCGCTGGTCGACTACAACCGGGCCGGCATCCCCCTCGTGGAGATCGTCACCAAGCCGGTCCCCGGCACCGGCGCGCTGGCGCCGGAGGTGGCCCGGGCGTACGTGACCGAGCTGCGCGACGTGCTCCGCTCGCTGGGCGTCTCCGACGTCCGGATGGAGGAGGGGTCGCTGCGCTGTGACGTCAACACCTCGCTGAACCTTCCGGGCGAGGAGTGGGGCACCCGCACCGAGACGAAGAACGTCAACTCGCTGCGCTCGGTGGAGCGGGCGGTGCGTTCGGAGATGCTGCGCCAGGCGTCGGTGCTCGACGCCGGCGGGAAGATCACCCAGGAGACCCGGCACTTCCAGGAGGACACCGGGGACACCCGGCCGGGCCGCTCGAAGGAGACCGCCACCGACTACCGGTACTTCCCGGAGCCGGACCTTGTGCCGCTCGCGCCGGACACCGCCTGGGTGGCCGAGCTGAAGGCCGCCCTGCCGGAGCTGCCCCGGCTGCACCGCCGCCGGCTCCAGGAACAGTGGGGCCTGTCCGACCTGGACATGCAGTCGGTGCTCAACGCCGGCGCGGTGGAGCTGATCGAGGCCACCGTCGCCGCCGGCGCCACCCCGGCCGCCGCCCGCAAGTGGTGGCTGGGTGAGCTGTCCCGCCGGGCCAACGAGACGGGCGTGGAACTGGCCGACATCGGCGCCACCCCGGCGCAGGTCGCCGAGCTGCAGGGCCTGGTCGACGCCGGCAAGCTCAACGACAAGCTGGCCCGTACCGTCCTCGAGGGCGTGGTGGCCGGCGAGGGCTCGCCGACCGAGATCATGGCCAACCGGGGCCTGGAGGTGGTTTCCGACACCGGCGCGCTGACCGCCGCCGTGGACGAGGCGATCGCCGCCAACCCGGGCATCGCCGACAAGATCCGCAGCGGCAAGGTCGCGGCGGCCGGCGCACTGGTCGGCGCGGTCATGAAGACCACTCGCGGCCAGGCGGACGCCAAGACCGTCCGTGAGCTGATCCTGGAGCGCCTCGGCGCCCAGGGCTGAGTCCCACCCGGAGCGGGCCGCCGTCGTGACCCGGCGGCGGCCCGCCCGCCTTCACCGGGTACGCGCGCGACCCGCGCCACCCCCCTCGCGTGGGCGTCAACGGCGACGCCCGGATGGAGTCACCGTGAACGAGCACGACCTCGACGTCCTCGACGAGATCCAGCGGCGGGTGCTCTGGCTCGCCACCCGGATCGTGGACGCCGCCAACCACGACCGGGACACGGGCGACGGGGTGAAGGTCGGCGGCCACCAGGCGTCCAGCGCCTCCCTGGTCACCGCGATGACCGCGCTCTGGTTCGCCCACCTGGACGCCGAGGACCGGGTCGCGGTGAAGCCGCACGCCTCGCCGGTCTTCCACGCCATCCAGTACCTGCTGGGCAACCTGGACCGGTCCTACCTGCCGAAGCTGCGGGCACGTGCCGGTCTCCAGTCGTACCCGTCGCGGACCAAGGACCCGGACGAGGTGGACTTCTCCACCGGCTCGGTGGGCCTCGGCGCGGCGGCGCCGCTCTTCGCCGCGGTGACCCGCCGCTACGTCGACGCGCACTTCGGGCAGCGCCCGCACTCCCGGTTCGTGGCGCTGATCGGCGACGCCGAGCTGGACGAGGGGAACATCTGGGAGGCGGTCGCCGACCCGGCCACCACCGGGCTGGGCAACGTGATGTGGCTGGTCGACTTCAACCGCCAGTCGCTGGACCGGGTCGTCCCCGGCATCCGGATCAACCAGTGGCGGGGCCAGTTCGAGGCCGCCGGCTGGCACGTCGTGGAGGTCAAGTACGGCCGCAAGCTCGCCGAGGCGTACGCCCGGCCGGGTGGCGCGGCGCTGCGCGACTGGATCGACCGGATGCCCAACGAGCAGTACCAGTCGCTGTTCGGGCTGGCCGGGCCGGCGCTGCGCAAGCAGTTCCTCGACGGCGCCCCGGCCGGCATCGCCGAGCTGATCGCGGACATCTCCGACGACGAGCTGGGCCCGCTGGTGACGGATCTGGGCGGCCACGACCTGGAGGCGATGCTCGACGCGTACGCCCAGTGCGACGCGGTCACCGACCGGCCCAGCGTGATCTTCGCGTACACGGTGAAGGGTTGGGGGTTGCCGATCGCCGGCAACCCGCGCAACCACTCGGCGCTGCTCAGCACCGAGCAGGTCGACGCGCTGCGGGCCGCGAACGGCCTCACCCCCGACACCGAGTGGGACCGCCTCGACCCGGCGTCGGAGGCGGGCATCCGGGCCGGCGAGCGCCGGGAGGCGCTGTCCCGCGCGCCCCGCGAGCGGGCCCTCGGGGTCACCGTCCCGGAGACCACGAAGGTACGGGTCAACAAGCCGGTCTCCACCCAGGAGGTGTTCGGCCGGGTCCTGGTCGACCTGGCCCGCGACCCGCAGGTGGCGCCCTACCTGGTGACCACCGCCCCGGACGTGGCCACCTCCACCAACCTCGCCGGGTTCATCAACAAGACCGGCGTCTTCGCCCCCACCGAGCAGCGCTCCTGGACCGAGGACCGGATGCTGCGCTGGACGGAGAGCCCGTCGGGCCAGCACATCGAGCTGGGCATCTCGGAGATGAACCTGTTCCTGCTGCTCGGCCAGCTCGGCCTGTCCTGGGACCTGTCCGGGCAGCCGCTGCTGCCGGTGGGCACGGTCTACGACCCGTTCGTGCTGCGCGGCCTGGACGCCTTCCTCTACGGCACGTACTCCGGCTCCCGGTTCGTGGTGGCCGGCACCCCGTCCGGCATCACCCTCGCCCCCGAGGGCGGCGCCCACCAGTCGACGATCACCGCGTCGGTCGGCCTGGAGCTGCCCGGGGTCACCTTCATCGAACCCGCGTACGCCGGCAGCCTGGACTGGCTGCTCTGCGACGCGCTCGGCCAGATCGCCGGGGGAGCCGCGCCGGCCGCCACCGCCGCGCCGGCGGAGGACGGGGCGTACTACTTCCGGCTCAGCACCCGCCCGATCGACCAGGCGCCCTTCGAGGCGGCCCGGGCCCGGATCGGCGACGCGGTGCTGCGCCGGCAGGTGGTCGCCGGGGCGTACCGGCTGGTGGACGCGCACCAGGCGTACCCGCACCTGGCGGACGCCCCGGTGGTCACCCTGGCCGGCTCCGGCGCGGTGCTGCCGGAGGTGCTCGCCGCGGCCGCGGAACTGGCCGACGAGGGCATCGCCGCGCACGTGGTGGACGTGACCTCGCTGGACCGGCTCTACCGGGCCTGGCAGCGGACCCTGCGCCAGGGTGTGCGGACGGCGACCGTGCCGAGCGTGCCCGGCGCGCTGCGGGCGGCCTTCGGCGACCGGGCGCCGGTGGTGACCGTGCACGACGCCGCCTCGCACGCGATGGCCTGGCTCGGCTCGGCGCTCGGGGCGCCGGCGGTGCCGCTGGGCGTGGACGAGTTCGGCCAGTCCGGCACCGTCCGCGAGCTGTACGAGCTGCACGACCTGCTGCCCGGCAGCATCGTCAACGCCGCGCTGGCCGCGCTCTCGCTGCGCTGACCGCTGCCCCACCCGTAGCCGGCCGCCGCCGGTCATAGCCGGCCACCGCTGCGGCGTCCCCGGACGTCGCCGGTCGTTGCCGTGGCGTCCGGCCGGCGCGGGTACCCAGCGTTACCGGCAAATATGTCACCGAGGGTGATGCGGCGCTGAGGGGTGGAGGTGGTCACCCGGACGCTTTGCTCTGCTGCACTATCGGCAACACCGCCGTGAGCTGCGGAAAGGTGAGCGGCCCGATCGCGACCGGAGCCGGATCCGATCACCGTGGGCAACTGTTGCCTGGGCTGCAGCAGAGCAAAGCGTCCGCGGTGGTGGTGGGTCGGCCGGCCGGACCTTACGGAGCGTGACTTCGGTGCGGGCGGGGGCGGGGGCGGGGCTCCGGCGTCCCGCCCGCCCGGGGACCACGCGGTCGGGGACCACGCGGTCGGGGACCACGCGGTCCCACCGGCACCGGCGGGACGGTCAGCCGGTCGAGGTCGGGCTCGGCGGGGTGGGCGACGTCGGGCTGGTCGACTCCGGCCCGCCCCGGGTCGGGGTGGGGGTGACCGGCACCTGGGCGCCCTTCGCCGGCTCCTTGATCACGTGCCGTTCGAGGTTGACCTGCGCCTGCCCGGTGCCGCCCACCGTGATGTCGTCGTACGCCTGGAGCATCTTCTGCTGGTCGAAGTAGAGCACCGTCATCGACAGTGGGGTCGGCTTCTCGCCCTCCAGGCCGCGCAGCCCGGCGCCGCCGGTGGAACCCTCCACCATCAGTTGGGTCGGCTGCTTGCCCGACACCTGCGGCAGCTTGGAGACCTGCCGGGCGTGGGTGTGCCCGGCGAGCACCAGCGGGCAGGTGCCGGAGAGCGGGCCGGCCGAGGCCGGGTCGTGCACCAGCGCGATGTTCACCGGCTTCGGCGAGTTGCGTACGGTCGTGGCGAGCTGGTCGCCGGCACCGATGACCTGGTCAGCGACCTGCTTGGTGAGGCCGCTGCCGGCCGGTGACGTCTCCTTGTCCGGGGTGAACCGGGGGTCGCCGATCCCGGCGATGGTCAGCCCCGCCGCGGAGACGGTCGAGTTGCTCAGCACGATCGCGTTGGGCTGGCGGGCGACCGCCGCGGCTGTCCGCGCCGAGTCGTGGTTGCCCCGGATGTAGACGTACGGCTTTTTGAGCAGGCCGATCGAGCCGACGAAGGATGCCTCCGGCTCGCTGCCCCAGTCGGTGATGTCGCCGGTGTCGATCACCGCGTCGATGCCGAACTGCTCCACCACGGTGCGGATCAGCTGCCAGCCGGTCGGGTTCAGGTGCATGTCCGAGACGTGCAGCACCCGGGTGGTGCCGGGGGCCGGCTCGTAGACGGGCAGCGCCGACACCGTGGTGTAGAGCTGGCTGACGTTGCCGACGAGGCGTTGCAGCTGCTCGGAGTAGCGGGTGTAGTCGTTGGCGATCCGCCGCGCGTCACCGACGATCGCCGGGGCGTTGACCAGCAGCCCCTCGTACCGCGGCTCCTCGATCGCCTGGGGGCGGACGGTGCCGGCGGCGAGCCCGAGGCTGCCCGCGGTGACCGCCAGCGCCACCCCGCCGGCCCAGGCGGTGCGGCGGGTGTTCCGGAAGACCAGGGCGGCCAGCAGCAGGGTGACCAGCACGGCCGAGCCGACGGTACGCAGGCCGAGCCGCATCGCCCCGTTCCGGACGTCCTCGACGGCGGACTGGCTGGCCCGGCTGATGCTCGCCGGGTCGTCGATCAGCGCCTCGGTACGGCGCTGGTCGAGCGCGCCCAGCCGGACGGTCAGATGGGTCGGCCCGTCGTGGCTGTCGAGCTGGAGCGCGCCCAGCGGCGGGATGTCGACCGTGGTGCCGCCCTCGACGGCCGGGGCCAGGGTCAGGTAGGCGCGGAACGGGCCGATGTCGGTGTTCACCCGGCCGCCGGCCAGCACCCCGATCACCGCCCCGGCCAGCCCGACGGCCAGCACCGCCGCGACCACCCCGGCCCGCCGGGCCCGTCCGGATCCGTCGGCCGGTCCGGCCGTCCGTCGCCAGGGTCGCCAGCGTCGCTCACGCCGGTCCTGGGCGTTCAGGTCCCCGGTCCCGCGCTGCTCGTTCTCCTGACCGTCCATGCTGAGATTCTGACCTGCCCAATCGAGGATCTTGGCAAACCCGGGGGACGGATGCCCGTCCGTGCCGCAACGACCGGTCGGTCACCGCCCGCGTGGGCCGGTCGGCCGGGGTCGGCGACCGGTCAGCTGCGGCCGGCGCCACCACCGGCGAAGACCAGCCGGAGCAGCCGGTCGTCCTCGGGCACTGGCTGGCCGCGCCCGTCGTGGTTGGAGGTGGAGACCCAGATCGAGCCGTCGGGCGCGGCGGCGACCGCACGCAGCCGACCGTACCTGCGGGTCAGCAGCTCGCGCGGCTGGCCGAGGACGGTGCCGATGTCGGTCAGCTCGACCAGCCAGAGCCGTTCGCCGCGCAGGCACGCGGTGACCAGCAGCCGCGCCGCCGCGGCCAGGCCGGAGCAGGAGGCGTCGGTGGTGCGCCACTGCACGATCGGGTCGACGTACCGCTTGTCACCGGCCTGCCCCTCGACGGTCGGCCAGCCGTAGTTGGCGCCCCGGTCGATCCGGTTGATCTCGTCCCAGGTGTTCTGGCCGAACTCGACGGCATACATCCGCTTGCCGGCGTCCCAGGCGAAGCCCTGGACGTTGCGGTGCCCGAGCGACCAGACCGGGGAGTTGGGGAACGGGTTCCCGGGCGCCGGCTTCCCGGCCGGGGTGATCCGCAGGATCTTCCCGCCGAGGTTTTTCGGGTCCTGGGCGGCGTCCCGGTCGCCGGCGTCGCCGGTGCTGACGTAGAGCTGCCCGTCCGGGCCGAAACCCAGGCCGCCGCCGTCGTGGTTGCCCGCCCTGGGGATGCCGGTGAGGATCGGCGTCGGCGTCCCGCCCAGGGTCAGCTTCGCCACCCGGTTGTCCTGCGCGGTGGTGTAGTAGACGAAGATCGTCCGGTCCTTGGCGTACCCGGGGGAGACGGCGATGCCGAGCAGCCCCGCCTCACCGGCGGCGGCCACGTCCGGGACGGTCTGCACCGGGCTGACGGTGAGCCCCTCGGGGCCGGACTCCGGCCCCACCTTGAGGATCCGCCCGCTGTCCCGCTCGGTGACCAGGGCCGCGCCGTCGGGCAGGAAGGCGATCCCCCACGGCACCCGCAGGCCCTTGGCCAGCACGGTGGCGACCACCTCCTGGCCGGCGCCGGAGGTGGCCGACGCGGACGGGGTGGGCAGGTTGGGCGGCCTGCCCGCCGGGTCCGGGTCGGGCGGCCCGAAACTGCACCCGGTGGCGGTCAGCAGCAGCGCCGCGCAGGACGCCGCCAGCGCCGCGCGGGCGCGGCCGGTGCGGGGGTACGGGGGCAGGACGCTCACCCGCCCCACCCTAGCCCGCGGAATCGGACCCACCGGCCCGCCGGCGACAGCCGGGGACGCGGCGACCGTCAGCGGGCCCGCACCGCGAGCAGGGCGATGTCGTCCTCGCGGCTGTCCGCGGCGGTCAGCAGCAGGTCGCACAGGCCAGCGGGGGAGAGCTCGGCGGTGCCGGTGACCCGCTTGACCAGCTCGGCGGTCCCCTCGTCGACCGGCCGGTCCCGCCGCTCGATCAGCCCGTCGGTGTAGAGCAGCAGGGTGTCGCCGGGGGCCAGCGTCGCCTCCTGGCTGGTCCGGCGGACCGGGCGGGCGAAGCCGAGCAGCGGCTCCCGCCGGCCGTCGAGCACCCGCACCGCGCCGTCGGTGTCGACCAGCAGCGGCGGCGGATGCCCGGCGTTGCACCAGCTGATCGTGAGGGTGTCGGCGGGCCCGGGACGCAGCCGGGCCAGGATCGCGGTGGCGGCGGTGCGGATCCGCAGCCCGGAGATCGCCCCGTCCAGCCGGGCCATCAGCTCGTCCACCGGGTCGGTCCGGCCGTACGCGTTGCCCCGCACGAGGTTGCGCAGCTGCCCCATGGTGGCGGCGGCCTCGATGTCGTGCCCGGCGACGTCCCCGATGGCAATGATCAGGTCCCCGTCGGGCTGGACGAAGGCGTCGTACCAGTCGCCGCCCACCTCGACCCGGTCGGCGGCCGGCTGGTAGCGGGCGGCCAGCTCGACGAGGGGAAGCTCCGGCAGCTGCGGCAGCATGCTGTGCTGGAGCACCTCGGCGACGTGCCGCTGCTCGCCGTACATCCAGCCGTTGCCGACCGCCTGCCCGGCACGGCGGCCGATGTCCAGGGCGGTGTGCAGGTCACCGTCGTCGAAGGGTCGCCGGCCCGGGGCGTTGACGAGCGTCATGGTGCCCATCACCGCGGCCCGCCCGGGGGCCGGGACCGGCACGGTCAGGTGGGAGCCGAAGCCGAGCCGGTCGGCGAGGGCGACCATCTCCGGGTCGGGGCTGGCCCGCCGGACGTCGTCCAGAGTGCCCGCGCTGCCCAGCACCGGCTGCCCGGTGCGCAGCACGGTGTGGGTGACCGACGCGGGGCCGAGCCGGGTCGGCATCAGCGCGGCGAAGCGGGCCACGTCGGCGGCGCACGCCGGATCCCGGTGCACCCCGGTGACGCTGCGCGGCGCGCCTTCCCGGTCCACCAGGCTGACCAGGGCCCAGTCGGCCAGCAGCGGCACCACCGCCGCCGTCAGCCGGGCCGCGGCAGCCCCCACGTCGAGCGTGCCGGCGAGCGTCTCGCTCAGCCCGGCCAGCAGCTTGAGCCGCTCGTGCGCCTCCTCGGCCCGCCGCCGGGCCTCCTCCGCGCTGTCCAGCGCGATCCGCAGTCGCAGCTCCGAGGAGCAGGCCGCCGCCAGGTCGGAGAGCGTACGCAGCTGCTCGGCCGTCCAGGCCCGGGGCTTGCTGTCGATCGCGCAGAGCGAGCCGAGCACCCGGCCGTCCAGGTCGGTCAGCGGCATCCCGGCGTACGCGATGACCGCCAGCTCGGGAATCGCGAGGTTCTCCCGGACCCGGGGGTAGAGCCGGGCGTCCGGCAGCACCATCGGAATCTCGATGTGGACCACGTGCTGGCAGAAGGAGTGGCTCAGTGGAGTCTCCCGGCGGCCCGCCCACGGCTCGGGCAGGCCGACCATTCCGGGGAAGAACTGCCGGTCCTCGCCGACCAGCGAGACCAGCGCGACGGGCACGTCGAGCAGGTCGCTGACCAGCCGCGCGAACCGGTCGAACGCCTCGTCGGGCGCGGCGCCCAGGCCGGTGTCGGCGAGCGCGCGCAGCCGGGCGGGGTCGGCCAGCGCCGACAGCTCGACGGCGGGCGATCGCGCGGGGCGGCCCGGGGAGGGCGCGGTCATCGGCCACCTGTCTCCGGAGTAACGGCACGCCCAATGGCGCCTCGACCCTTGGTTATACCCGTCCGGGGCCACCGACAACCACGGACGTGTCGGACGCCGCCGCCGTTCGCCGACCCGCCCACCCCCGCCGGGCGCCGGTCGCTATCGTCGGCCCTCGTGAAGGCATGGATTCCGCACGAGGCCGGTGTCGGGCTGCTCGGCGAGGTGCCGGCCGGCGTCACGGTGCAGCCGTGGACCGATCCGGGGCGCCCGCCGTCGGACCCGGCGGACGTCCGATTCTGGGTGCCGCCGTTCCTCGCGGGCGGGGACGCCACCGCGATGCTGGACCGGCTGCCCGACCTGGCGGTGGTGCAGCTCCTCTCGGCCGGGGCGGACGCCTGGGTGGGCCGGGTCCCCGAGGGGGTGGCGCTCTGCGACGCCCGGGGTGTGCACGACGCCGGCACCGCCGAGTGGGTGGTCGCCGCGATCCTGTCCCAGCTGCGGAACTTCCCGGCGATGGCCCGTGCCCAGGCCCGCCGCGAGTGGGCGTACGACGCGGTCACGCCGACCGACGAGCTGACCGGCAAGCGGGTGCTGATCGTGGGTGCCGGCTCGATTGGGTCGGCGGTCCGCGCCCGGCTCGCCCCGTTCGACGTCGGCTTCACCCTGGTGGCTCGCTCGGCCCGCCCGGCCGAGGGGGTGCACGGGGTGGACGAGCTGCCCCGGCTGCTGCCCGAGGCGGACGTGGTGGTGCTGCTGGTGCCGCTGACCCCGCAGACCCGGGGGATGGTCGACGCGGCGTTCCTCGCCGCCATGCCGGACGGCGCGCTGCTGGTCAACGCCGCCCGGGGTCCGGTGGCGCGGACGGAGGCGCTGGTAGCGGAGCTCACCTCCGGCCGGCTGCGGGCCGCGCTGGACGTGACCGACCCGGAGCCGCTGCCCACGGACCACCCGCTGTGGGAGCTGCCGAACGTGCTGCTCACTCCGCACGTCGCCGGCTCGGTGCGCGGCCTGCTGCCGCGGGCGTACCGGCTGGTGGGCGAGCAACTGCGCCGGTACGCGGCGGGGGAGTCACTGATCAACACGGTCGAGGGCGGCTACTGAGTCGGTGCCCCGCCGGGCTCAGTGGACGTCTGGCCGGTGGCCGAGACCAGCTGGGGAAGATCGGTGCCGCGGACCGCGGGCAGCAGGACCTCCTGCCCGTCGTCGAGCCGGGCGACGGCCCGGCCACGCGGGTCGGTGGTCAGCTCGGTGACCCGGTCCCAGGGGATCCGCCGGCCGCCGAACAGGGCCCGCAGCCGCAGCTCGCGGGCGTCGGCGTCGGTGCCGGCGCGCCAGGCCCAGACCGCGACGGCCAGCGGGATCAGCAGCACCGGCAGCAGGTACCACTCGGCGGCGGCCAGCGGCAGCGTGCCGATCAGGGCGACGAGCGCCGCGACCAGGATGGCCTGGTTGAACCGGAAGCGGATGGTATCGGCGCTGCTCACCCTCGAATGATCCCACCTCGGACGGCTTCCGGTCGGTGGGGGCGGGACGGCCGTGACCACCACCATGCCGGCGGTGACGTGGGTCACTCCGGGAGGCCGTTACTGACACCCCGGGCCATTCGTTGCGGGGTTGGTGTGTCGGATATCTGTCCGACCCGCCGTACCGCCGCACCGTCGCACCGCCCCGTGTCCCCCTCACGAAGGCGACCGCCGTGCCCCTCGCGTACCTCGTCCGCCGTCCACCCGCCGCCGTGGCCGCCGTCTTCGTGCTGGTCGCCTTGCTGATCGGCGTCGGTCTCACCGGTGCGCTGCCCCCGCTCGCCGCGACCACGCTGGCCGGCGCGTCCGGCTGCGCCCTGGCCGGGGTCCGGCTCTCCCGGTTGGCCACCGCCCGGGGCAGCGGCCGCGCCGCTCCGCGCCGACGTCGCGCCGCCGCGCTGCTCGACACCGCCGTGGCGGTGCTCGGCCTGACCGTGGCGGTGCTGCCGCTGGCGGTGCCGGCCGAGCGGACCGAGGTGGCGTCCGCGGGGCTGGCCGCCGCGGCCCTCGGGTACGGCGGCGGCCTGCTGCTGCTCCCCGGCCAATTCCGGCTGGCCCCCCGGGTCCGGTTGCGCCGGGCCCTCGACGTGCTCAGCCTCGGGACCGCCCTGCTCTTCGCCGGCTGGGTGCTCGTCCCGCCGGGCCCGGTGCCGGCGGTGGTCCGGGTGGTCACCGTGCTGGGCGCGGGCGGGGCGGCCGGGCTGCTGGTGAGCGCCATCGCCGACCGGCGCCGCCGGCCCGGGGCGGCGCTCTGCCGGGCCGGGGCGGCGGCCGCCCTGGCCGGGCTGGCCGACCTGGTGGTGCTGCTGGCGTGCCGGGCGCCGGAGCCGGCGGTGCTGACGGCGGTGCCGCCGCTGATCGCCGGCACCCTGCTCACCGCCGCCGGGATGGGCCGGGTGTCGGCCGGCGACTCGCCGCGCGGCGACGGCCCGCCCCCGCCCTGGCCGCGGGTCACCGCCCCGGCCGCGGTGGCGATGCTCGCCGCGCTGCTGCATCTGGGGCTGCTCGGACCGTTCCGGCCGGGCGAGGTGCTGCTGGGGCTGGCGGTCATCCCGCCGCTGGTGGTGCGGGAGCTGATCGCCGCCGCCGACGACCGGCGCGGGGCGCGCCGGCTGGCCGCCCGGGAGGCGCACTTCCGGGCCCTGGTCTCCGGTGGCCGGGATCTGGTCCTGCTGCTCGACGACGAGCTGCGGGTGGCCTGGCTCTCGACGGCCGGCGCCCGGTGGTTCGGGCTCCGCGACGACGCGGTGCGCGGCCGGCCCCTGGCCGCCCTGCTGCACCCGGACGACGCGCCCGCGGCGTTGGCGCTGCTCGCGGCGACCGGATCCGACGGCGAGTCGCCCCTGCTGGCGGCTCGGATGGCCGGCGGGGACGGTGGTTGGCGGGAGACCGAGTCCACGGTGAGTGACCAGCGCGGGGTGCCCGAGGTCGGGGCGGTGGTGCTGCACGTACGGGACGTCGGGAAACGCCGGGTGGGACGGGAGTCGGCCCGGGCGGCCGCCATCGACCGGCTGACCGGCCTGGCCGACCGGCGGGAGCTGCTGCGGGCGCTCGGCCTCCGGCGCGACCCGGGCACGGTGCTCCTGGTCGACCTGGACGGCCTCGGCGCGGTCGACGACGCCGCCCGGGCCACCCGGGACGCCCTGCTGGTCACCACGGCCCGCCGGTTGCGCGACGTGGTCGGTCCGCGTGACCTGGTGGCCCGGTTGTCCGGGGAGGAGTTCGTCGTGGTCACCGACGCCGCGCCGGTCCCGGCGTACGCGCTGGGCACCCGGCTGGTGACTGCCCTGGCCCAGCCCTCGCCGACCGCCGACCAGATGGTGCGGCTACGGGTCAGTGTCGGCCTGGCCGAGCTGAGCGGGGACGGGCCGCAGGACGTGCTGCGCCAGGCCGACCTGGCCCGCCGGCGCGCCGTCCAGCTCGGCCGCAACCGGGTCGAGTGGTACGACGCCTACCTGGAGGAGCAGCTGGTCCGCCGGCTGGACCTGGAACGGGAGCTGCCCGGCGCGGCGGCCCGGGGGGAGCTGGACCTGGTCTACCAGCCGGTGCTGGGGCTGGTCGACCGGTTGCCGGTCGGCGTCGAGGCGTTGCTGCGCTGGCGCAGCCCGGTGCTCGGCACCGTCCTGCCGGGTGAGTTGCTGCCGGTGGCAGAGGATCTCGACCTGATCGGCGAGCTGGGCGACTGGGTCCTCGACCGGGCCTGCCGGCAGCTCGCCGACTGGTCGACGGCGGGGCGGCGGCTCTGGATGGCGGTCAACCTGACGCCGCGCGAGCTGCTGGCCGTGGATCTGCTGCCCCGGGTGAGCGCGACGCTGGCCGGGCACGGCGTGCCGGCGGACCGGCTGGTGGTGGAGGTCGCCGAGCCGCGGCTGGGCACCGAGTTGTCCACCGTGGTGGCCCGGCTGGCGGGTCTGCGCTCGCTGGGCGTCCGCACCGCGCTGGACGACTTCCAGGCCGAGCACGCGTCGCTGGCCCAGCTCCGCCGGCTGCCGATCGACCTGCTCAAGGTGCGGCCGCAGCCGGTGGACGGCGCGGAGCGTCCGCTGCTCGACGTGGTGGTCACCCTGGGCGAACGGCTCGGCCTCGACGTGGTGGTCGAGGAGTTGGAGTCCGACGCGGACGTGGAGCGCGCCCGCCGGGCCGGTTGCCGCTACGGCCAGGGGTTCGGGTTGGCCCGGCCGGCCACCGCAGAGCGGGTGGAGGCGTACTTCGCGGAGTTCCCCTCGGCGTCGCGCTGACCGCGTCGTTCAGTGATTGCTTAACCGGTTCATCGGGCCCGGGGCGGGGCGGTGCTGCCGCGGGGCGTGAGGTGGGCGGTCTCGTCCTGCAGCCCGGTCACCGGCTCGCCGGCGATGACCCGGAGCAGCTGCCGCGTGGCGTGCGCGCCGTACGCCGGGATGTCCCGGCCGAGCGCCGTCAGCGGCGGGTGCACCAGCTGGCAGAGCGGCGAATCGTCCCAGGCCACGATCGACAGGTCGCCGGGGACGGCGAGCCCCATCTCCTGGGCCACCGAGAGGCCGGCTATCGCCATCACGTCGTTGTCGTAGATGACCGCGGTGGGGCGGTTGGCGGAGCTGAGCAGCCGGCGGGTGGCCCGGGCGCCTTCCTCGCCGGTGTAGTCCGACCAGACGGTGGACGAGTCGGTCAGCCCCAGCCGCCGGCACACCTCGGCGAACGCGTCGCTGCGGATCTCGGTGTGCAGCAGCGTGGGCAGGCCGCCGACCCGGGCGATCCGGCGGTGGCCGAGCGCCACCAGGTACTCCACGGTCTCCACCAGCGCCGCCGCGTCGTCGGACCAGACGCTGGCCAGGCTGCCGGTGTGCCCGGGGCCGCCGATCACCACCGCCGGCAGTTGCAGCTCCTCCAGCGCGGGCACCCGCGCGTCGTCGGTGCGCAGGTCGCAGACGAAGACCCCGTCCACCCGCCGCTCGGCCCACCAGCGCCGGTAGACCGCGATCTCCGCCTGCTGGTCGGCGACCACCTGGAGGGTGAGGGCGTACGACCGGGCGGAGAGTTCGGCCTCCACGCCGCTGATCAGCTCCATGAAGAAGGGTTCGATGCCCAGTATCCGGGCCGGGCGGCACAGGGCCAGGCCGACCGCGTTGGCGGTGGCGCCGGAGAGCGCGCGGGCGGCGCTGCTCGGGCTGAAGCCGATCTCCGTGGCAATCGCCAGGATGCGCTGACGGGTCGCCTCGGACACGCCCGGCTGCCCGTTGAGCGCGTACGACACCGCGCCCTTGGACACCCCGGCTCGTCGGGCTACGTCGGCGATGGTCGGCCGCTTCACCGGCGTGCTCCTCACTTCTCTCGCGGCCCCCGGGCCGGTCCCACGGCGCCGGGATCACCGGCGGCCCTCACGCTACCCCGGCCCGGATCGGTGGTTCACCCGCCCGAGCCGTCGTTCAGCACCGCACTGAACGATTGCTTGCACGGTTAAGCATACGGCCTACCCCGCCCCATCTGCGCCAGCCCGGGCCGTCCCGATGTGCCCGGGAGAGCGCTTCACCACGCATGGTCGCGCTCCCAATGGTGGCCGCAGGTTACGGGACGGACTCAGCGTTAACCGCCCGTTGACACTGTCGATGGCGAACCGTACGGTGGGCTTCACTTATCCGGTTCAGTCAACGTCTCTCGATATCGGGAGCGTTCCCATTTGGCGCGGAGGATGACATGAAACGGTCCTGGACCCACTGGGCGCGCGTGGCGGTGGCCGGTGCCGCCAGCCTGCTCATGGTCGCTGCGTGCAGCGGCAAGAGCACCACCGACTCCGACTCCGGAGGCGGCACGGTGACGCTCAAGATCAACTTCTGGGGCGACTTCGGGCTCCAGGACCTCAAGGCCAAGTACGAGGCGGCCCATCCCAACGTCAAGATCCAGCTCAACTCGGGCGAGTACAACGCCCAGCACGAGGACCTGCAGAAGAAGCTCGTCGCCGGCTCGGGCGCCGCGGACATCGCGGCCATCGACGAGGGCTTCATGGTCCAGTTCCGCAGCCAGTCCGACAAGTTCGTCAACCTGCTCGACAAGGGCGCCGGCTCGTACGAGGGCAAGTACCTGCCCTGGAAGTGGAAGCAGTCGCTGTCGGCCGACGGCAAGACCCAGATCGGTCTCGGCACCGACGTCGGCGGCCTGGCGATGTGCTACCGGACCGACCTGTTCAAGGCCGCCGGCCTGCCGACCGAGCGGGACCAGGTCTCCGCCCTCTGGCCCACCTGGGACAAGTTCATCGAGGTCGGCCAGCAGTACACCGGCAAGACCAAGAAGAAGTTCATCGACTCCGGCACCAACCTGTTCAACCCGATCCTGGGCCAGCAGCCGGTCGGCTTCTACAACGAGCAGGACCAGCTCCAGATGGAGCAGGGTCCGAAGGTCGCCTTCGACTACACCGTCAAGGCCATCCAGGCCGGGCTCTCGGCCAACCTGGCCAGCTTCCAGGCCGACTGGGACAAGGGCTTCACCAGCGGCTCCTTCGCCGTCCTCGCCTGCCCGGCGTGGATGCTCGGCCACATCAAGGACACCGCCCCCGGCACCCAGGGCAAGTGGGACATCGCCGCGGTGCCCGGCGGTGGCGGCAACTGGGGTGGCTCGTTCCTGACCATCCCGAAGCAGGGCAAGCACGTCGACGAGGCGTACGAGCTGCTGGAGTGGCTGGTCCAGCCGGAGCAGCAGATCGAGATCTTCAAGAAGGTCGGCAACCTGCCCTCGCAGCCAGCGCTCTACGCCGACCCGGCGATCTCCGAGTTCAAGAACCCGTTCTTCAACAACGCGCCGGTCGGGCAGATCTTCCCGAAGATGGCGCAGGGCCTCACCCCGCAGTACCTGGGGAAGAAGAACGGCCCGACCCGGGTCGCGGTGGAGAACGTGATCACCCGGGTGCAGAACGGGACCCTCAAGCCGGACGCCGCCTGGGCGGAGGCGGTCAAGGAGGCCGAGAAGGCCGGCAAGTCCTGACCGACTGCTGACCGGTGGCGGGGCGGAATCCCCGCTCGGCCACCGGTCACCCGTCGGACCAGCAGCGCCGCCGGCCACGGCGGTCGGCGCCGCCCGGGCCGGCGCCCGGAACCCGCGCTCCGCACCCCCGGTGGTCGACGAGCGCGTACCCCCGTCACCTCTTCGGCCCTGGAGTGTGTTCCATGTCCACCACCCGTGCCGCGCCGTCGCACCACCGAGCCGCTCCTGAGCGCCGCGGCCCCGGGGCCGACGAGCGGCGGACCACCTGGCGCAACCGGCTGTACCGCTTCGACATGCGGTACATGCCGTATCTGATGATCGCCCCGTTCTTCCTGCTCTTCATCGTCTTCGGGCTCTTCCCGCTGGTCTTCAACGGCGTGGTCTCGCTGCGCAACTACCGGCTCGACGACCCCACGCTGCCGGCCTGGGCCGGCTTCGAGAACTTCACCCGGCTGTTCGGCGACGACGACTTCTGGAACGCGCTCTACAACACCTTCGGCATCTTCCTGCTGTCGTCCGTGCCCCAGCTGCTGCTCGCCCTGATCGTGGCGTCACTGCTCAACCGGAAGCTGCGCGCGCAGACCTGGTGGCGGGTCGGCATCCTGCTGCCGTACGTGACCCCGATCGTCGCCTCGACGATGGTGTTCAGCGTCTTCTTCTCCCGGGACTTCGGCATGGCCAACTGGGTGCTCGGCCTGCTCGGCCTCGACGGGGACACCCCGATCGACTGGCGCGCCGACAAGACGCACGCCTGGATCGCCATCGCCACGATGGTCAACTGGAAGTGGATCGGCTACAACGCCCTGCTCTACCTGGCCGCGATGCAGTCCATTCCCCGCGACGTCTACGAGGCGGCGGCGATCGACGGCGCCGGCCCGTGGCGGCAGCTCTGGCGGATCACCGTGCCGATGATCCAGCCGGTCATCGTCTTCACCGTGGTGCTCTCCACCATCGGCGGGCTCCAGCTCTTCACCGAACCGATGCTCTTCGACCTGAACTCGCAGGCCGCCACCGGTGGGCCGAACGGCGAGTGGCAGACCATCGCCCAGCTGATCTACAAGGTTGGCTGGAAGGACCTCAACCTCGGCTACGCCGCCGCGATGTCCTGGGCCCTGTTCCTGATCATCCTGATCGTGGCGGGGATCAACACCCTGCTCACCAACCGCCTGTCGGGAGGTCGCAAATGACCGCCGTCGCCCCACCGCGTCCTGCCGCAGAGGTGCGCCGCAACCGGCCCGCGCTGATGGGCCGGGCGCCGCAGGACACCCCGGCCGGCGTCTGGACCTACCTGCTGCTGGCCGTGACGTTCCTGTTCGCCGCGTTCCCGCTGTACTGGATGTTCGTCATCGCGACCAGCGACGACGCCGCGCTGGCGAAGATCCCGCCGGCGGTGGTCCCCGGCAACCAGTTCATGACCAACGTCCGGGAGGTCTTCTCCCTCCAGGACGTCTACTTCGCCGCCTCCCTGATCAACAGCGTCATCGTCTCGGTGGTGGTGACCGCCTCGGTGCTCTTCTTCTGCTCGCTGGCCGGGTTCGCCTTCGCCAAGCTGCGGTTCAAGGGCAACAACGCGCTGATGCTCTTCGTGGTGCTCACGCTGACCGTGCCCAACCAGCTCGGCATCGTGGCGCTCTACATCGTGATGGGCAAGCTCGGTTGGAACGGCACCCTGCTGGCGGTCATCGCCCCCGGCCTGGTCACCGCCTTCGGGGTGTTCTACATGCGGCAGTTCATCGTGAACACCGTCCCGGATGAGCTGGTCGAGTCGGCCCGGGTCGACGGCGCCACCACGATGCGGGTGTACGGCAGCATCGTGCTGCCCGCGATCCGCCCGGCCCTGGCGGTGCTGGGCCTGCTCACCTTCGTCGCCACCTGGAACGACTTCCAGTGGCCGCTGATCACGCTGAGCGGCACCGACTACCCGACCTCGATGGTGGCCATCTCCGATCTGGCCAGCGGCAACTACGTCATCTACCGGCGGGTGCTGGCGGGCGCCTTCATCGCCACCGTCCCCCTGCTGGTCATGTTGTTCATCGGCGGCCGGCAGATCGTCCGCGGAATCATGGAAGGCGCGGTGAAATCGTGAGTCAGCGAGCGCTGCACGAGGGTTGGGTGCTGCGGGCCGTCCCCGGCCCGCAGGTGCCGGCGGAGATCGTCGACAGGGCGGTGCCGGCCACCGTGCCCGGCTGCGTGCACACCGACCTGCTCGCCTCCGGCCTGATCCCCGACCCGTTCCTGGACGCCAACGAGACGGCGCTGACCTGGGTGGGACGCACCGACTGGCACTACGAGACCACCTTCGCCTGGCAGCCCGGCGACGACGAGCGGGTCGACCTGGTCTGCGCCGGCCTGGACACGGTCGCCACCGTGACCCTCAACGGCGCCGAGGTGGGTCGGACCGAGAACATGCACCGGAGTCACCGATTCGACGTCCGGCCGTTGCTGCGCCCCGGCCCGAACACCCTGTCGGTCCGGTTCGACTCGGCGTACCGCTACGCCGAGGCGCACCGGGACCGGCTCGGGGACCGGCCCAACGCCTACCCGGAGCCGTTCCAGTTCATCCGGAAGATGGCCTGCAACTTCGGCTGGGACTGGGGGCCGACCCTGGTCACCGCCGGGATCTGGCAGGAGATCGGGCTGGACTCCTGGTCCACCGCCCGGCTCGCCGGTGTCCGTCCACTGGTGACGGTGACCGGCAACGAGGGGCGGGTGGAGCTGCACGTCGACATCGAGCGGGCGGCCGACGCACCGCTGACCGTACGGGCCGCCGTCGCCGGCGCCACCGGCGAGGTCACCGTCGGTGCGGGGGAGCGCACGGCCGTGCTGACCCTCGCCGTTCGCGACCCCGAGCTGTGGTGGCCGCACGGGTACGGCAACCAGGCCCTCCACCAGCTCGACGTCACCCTCTGCGCCCCCGACGGCCGTACCCTGGACGACTGGTCCCGCCGGATCGGCTTCCGCTCGGTACGCCTGGACACCACCCCCGACGCGCACGGCACCCCGTTCACCCTGCACGTCAACGACCGGCCGGTGATCGTCCGGGGGGTCAACTGGATCCCCGACGACCCGTTTCCCACCCGGATCACCCGGGACCGGCTGGCGCACCGGTTCGGCCAGGCCGTCGACGCCAACATCAACCTGCTCCGGGTCTGGGGCGGCGGCCGGTACGAGTCAACGGACTTCTACGAGCTGGCCGACGAGCGTGGCCTGCTGGTGCAGCAGGACTTCCTCTTCGCCTGCGCGGCGTACCCGGAGGAGGAGCCGTTCGCCGCCGAGGTGGCCGCCGAGGCCGCCGAGCAGGTGACCCGGCTGGCCCCGCACCCGTCGCTGGTGCTCTGGACCGGCAACAACGAGAACATCTGGGGCTGGCACGACTGGGACTGGCAGGAGCCGCTGGCCGGGCGGACCTGGGGCCGGGGCTACTACCTGGACCTGCTGCCCCGGACCGTCGCCGAGCTGGACCCGACCCGGCCGTACTGGCCGGGCAGCCCCTGGTCGGGCAGCGAGGAGCTGCACCCGAACGACCCGGCCCACGGCACCACCCACATCTGGGACGTCTGGAACACCGACGACTACACGAAGTACCGGGAGTACGTGCCGCGCTTCGTCGCCGAGTTCGGCTACCAGGCGCCCCCGGCGTACGCGACGCTGCGCCGGTCGCTCTCCGACGAGCCCCTCGCCCACGACTCGCCCGGGATGGCCCACCACCAGAAGGCGGCCGACGGGGACGCGAAGCTCCAGCGCGGGCTGGACGCCCACCTGCCGGCGCCGGCGGACTTCGACGACTGGCACTTCCTCACCCAGCTCAACCAGGCCCGGGCGATCCAGCTCGGGGTGGAGCACTTCCGCTCCCACCGGGACGTCTGCGCCGGCACCATCGTCTGGCAGCTCAACGACTGCTGGCCGGTCACCTCGTGGGCCGCGATCGACGGCGACGGCCGCCGCAAGCCGCTCTGGTACGCGCTGCGCCGGGCGTACGCCGACCGGCTGCTCACCGTCCAGCCCCGCGACGGTGGGCTGGCCCTGGTCGCGGTGAACGAGACCGGGCAGCCGTGGCAGGCGCCGGTGACGGTGACCCGGCTGACCCTGGCCGGCGAGCCGCGTGCCAAGACGGAGTCCCAGGTCGACGTCCCGGCGTACGCGTCGGTGACGCTGGCGCTGCCGGCGGACCTGGCCCGGCCGGAGGAGGCCCGGCGGGAGCTGCTGGTGGCCGAGTCCGGTGACACTGCCGAGCGGGCGCTCTGGTTCTTCGCCGAGGACCGCGACGCCGACTGGCCGGCGGCCCGGTACGACGCGGCGGTGGAGCCGGTCCACGGCGGGCAGCGGGTCCGGGTGACCGCCCGGACGGTGCTGCGCGACCTGACCCTCTTCCCGGATCGGCTCCACCCTTCCGCCGAGGTGGACGAGGCGCTGGTGACGTTGTTGCCGGGGGAGTCGGTGACGTTCACGGTACGGGCCGACGCGCCGCTGGACCCGGCGGCGCTGACCGCCCGCCCGGTACTGCGCTGCGTCAACGACATCACCGGGGGGATCGCATGAGGCGGCGACTGAGCGGCGTACTGCTGGCCCTGGCCGGGCTGCTGGCGACGGTGGCCGCCGCGCCGGCGACGGCCGCGACGTGCGCGGGGTGCTGATCTGCGTCAGCCCCGGCAGCCACGACCTGGACAACCTGCGCGCCGAGTGACCGGTTCGCGGCCGGCCGGCGGACCTCCCTGCCGTCGGCCGGCCGCCCGCGCGTTCGCCGCCGCCCCGGTCCACCGGCCCCTCTCGCGCGGGCGTCTCTCGCGCCGGGCCCTCCGTGTCTCGCGGCCCAGGTGGTCACTCCTGGTAGCGACGCTCGCCGCGGGTACCGCGGAGAGCGATATGCCTCTGCGTCATATTCATGCCTCTCCGTCATATCGCTCTCCGCTCACCTGTCCTCGACCGGTCCCACCCCCGCGCTCTATGACTTGAAGAATTCTTCAAGTGCTAAAGTCTTCAGGGTGAAGGGGAGGACGTTCATGTCGGTGCCGCTGTACCAGGCCAAGGCCGAGCTGTTCCGCACGCTCGGGCACCCGGTGCGGATCCGGGTGCTCGAACTGCTCCAGGACGGCCCGAAACCGGTCCGGGACCTGCTCGCGACCATCGACGTCGAGGCGTCCAACCTCTCCCAGCAGCTCGCCGTGCTGCGCCGCGCCGGGATGGTGAACTCGCACCGCGACGGCCCGCTGGTCATGTACGCGCTCAGCACCCCCGACGTGGCCGATCTGCTGGCCGCCGGGCGACGCATCCTCGGCGCGGTCCTCACCGACCGGGACGGTCTCCTCGACGAGCTGCGCTCCGCCGGGGACGGCCGGTGAGCGCGGCCACCCTCATCCGGGAGCGGGTGCTCGGGCTGCTGCCCGGCCGGAGCGACTGGGCGGCCGTGCGCCGCTCGCCCCGGCGGGACCTGCTGGCCGGGCTGACCGTGGCGGTGGTGGCGCTGCCGCTGGCCCTGGCCTTCGGCGTCACCTCCGGGCTGGGCGCCCAGGCCGGCCTGGTCACCGCCGTGGTGGCCGGGGCGGTCGCGGCGATCTTCGGCGGCTCCAACCTGCAGGTCTCCGGCCCCACCGGGGCGATGACCGTGGTGCTGGTGCCGGTGGTGCAGCGCTTCGGCCCCACCGGGGTCCTCATGGTCGGGGCGATGGCCGGCCTGGTGCTGATCGCCCTCGCCCTCGCCCGCTTCGGCCGGTACGTCCGCTACCTGCCCACCCCGGTGATCGAGGGCTTCACCGCCGGCATCGCGGTGGTGATCGCCCTGCAACAGGTGCCCGCCGCGCTGGGCGTGACCGATGCCCACGGCGAGAAGGTCTGGGCGGTGGCCGCGGACGCGGTCGGCCGGTTCGTCGTACATCCGAAGCCGGCGGCTCTCGCGGTGGCCCTCGGCGTCGCGGCGCTGCTGCTGCTCGGCGCCCGGTGGCGGCCCCGGCTGCCGTTCTCGCTGCTCGGGGTGGCCGCCGCGACCGTGCTCGCCGAGCTCGCCCCGGTCGACCTGGTCCGGATCGGCGCCCTACCCCAGGGGTTGCCCGCGCCGTCGCTGGGCTTCCTCGACCTCGACGCGGTCGGCGTGCTGCTGCCCTCTGCGCTCGCGGTGGCGGCGCTCGCCGCGCTGGAGAGCCTGCTGTCGGCGACCGTGGCGGACGGGATGACCGTCGGTGAACGCCACGACCCGGACCGGGAGCTGTTCGGCCAGGGCCTGGCCAACCTCGCCTCGCCGCTCTTCGGTGGCATTCCGGCGACCGCCGCCATCGCCCGCACCGCCGTGAACGTCCGGGCCGGGGCCGCCTCGAAGCTGGCCGCCCTCACCCACGCCGTCGCCCTCGCGGCGATCGTGCTGGCCGCCGCGCCGCTGGTCAGCCGGATCCCCCTCGCCGCGCTGGCCGGCGTGCTGCTGGCCACCACCGTCCGGATGGTGGAGGCCGGCTCCCTCTGGGCGCTCGCCCGGGCCACCCGGGGCGACGCGGTCGTGCTGGTGCTCACCTTCGCCGTAACGGTGATCTGGGACCTGGTGACCGCGGTGGCGGTCGGCATCGCCGTGGCGGTCGTCCTCGCGCTGCGCGCGGTGGCCCGCAGCGCCCGGCTGGAACAGGTCCCCCTCGACCGCGGCGAGCACAGCGCCGAGGAGCACGCGCTGCTCGCCGAGCACATCGTGGCGTACCGGCTGGACGGGCCGCTCTTCTTCGCCGCCGCGCACACCTTCCTGCTGGAACTCTCCGAGATCGCCGACGTCCGGGTGGTCATCCTGCGGATGTCCCGGGTGACGACGATGGACGCCACCGGGGCGCACGTCCTCGGCGACGCGATCCGCCGGCTGCGCGGACGCGGCATCACCGTCCTGCTCTCCGGCATCACCCCCGGCCACGACCAGGTGCTCAGCACCCTCGGGGTGGCCGACGAGCTGCGCCGCGAGGGGCTGGTCTTCCCGGACACCCCGGCGGCGATCCGCCATGCCAGGGCGCTCGCGCTGGGCACGCCGGCGGCGGTCGCCCGCTAGCCAGACGGGTCCGGGACGACTGTCGCCCACCGGACAGAACCACCGTGACGGGCACCCAGCCGGTTCAATGGCAGGCATGCGCGGAACGAGCGGCACGGCGACAGCGAAGGCGTTCATCCTGGCCTCCGTGCCCATCGGCGCCGCCGGGTTCCTCGTCCCGGACGCGTGGGCGGTCGCCTCGATCGTCACCAGCCTCACCGTGCTCGCCGCCGGTGGTGGCCTGTGGTTGGCGAGCTGGCACCGCGCCCGGCGGTGGGTGCGCCTGCACCGCACGGGCGACGCCCGGACGGTCGGCGGGGCGGTGGGCACCACCACCGCGCCGCCCGGGGTCGCCGAGGAGGAGGACCTCACCGGGCCGGTGTTCGCCGAGCGCCGCCGCCCCCGGCGGTACCGGTTGATGCTGTCGGCGACGAGCCGGGTGCGACGCGCCACCGCCCGGCGGGACGGCGCGTCCGCCCCGTCGCCCGACGGCGATCAGCTGACCCTGGTGGCGCAGAACCTGACCCACATCGAGGGCCTCATCGCCTCGGGCCAGGAGAGATCCCGGCGCGAGCAGGTGTGGTGGCTCGTCGCCGGCCTCGCGGCGTCCATTCCGATCGGCGTGGCGATCAACCTGATCACCGGCTGACCGGCCGCCCCACCGTCGGCTACTCCGGCACCCGCCGGTACGCGCCGTCGCTGGCCGAGGTGGCCATCGACGCGTACGCCCGCAGCGCCGCGGAGACCGGGCGTTGCCGGTCCGTCGGGGTGTACGGGCGGTCCCGCTTCTCCTCGGCGACCCGGCGGGCCTGGAGCACGTCCTCACCGACGTTCAGCGCGATGGACCGGCCGGGGATGTCGATGACGATCTCGTCGCCCGCCCGGACCAGCGCGATCAGCCCGCCGGAGGCCGCCTCGGGGGAGACGTGCCCGATCGACAGTCCGGAGGTGCCGCCGGAGAACCGTCCGTCGGTGAGCAGCGCGCAGGCCCGGCCCAGCCCCCGGCCCTTGAGGAACGAGGTGGGGTAGAGCATCTCCTGCATGCCGGGGCCGCCCTTCGGGCCCTCGTACCGGATCACCACGACGTCGCCGGCGACGACCTCCTTGGCCAGGATGGCCGTCACCGCGTCGTCCTGGGACTCGTAGACCTTGGCCGGGCCGCGGAAGGTCAAGCACTCCTCGGGCACCCCGGCGGTCTTCACCACGCAGCCCTCCGGCGCGAGGTTGCCGTGCAGGATGGCCAGCCCGCCGTCGGCGGAGTACGCGTGCTCCCGGTCCCGGACGCAACCGTCGGCGGCGTCGGTGTCGAGCGACGACCAGCGGTTGGTGGTGGAGAACGGCTCGGTGGTGCGCACCCCGCCCGGGGCGGCGTGGAACAGCTCCACCGCCTCCGCCTTCGGCGAACCGCCCCGGACGTCCCAGTCAGTGAGCCACTGGGCGAGCGAGGGGGAGTGCACCGCGTGCACGTCCCGGTGCAGCAGGCCGGCGCGGTCCAGTTCGCCGAGGATGGCCGGGATTCCGCCGGCCCGGTGCACGTCCTCCATGTGGTACTGCGGCGAGTTCGGGGCCACCTTGGCCAGGCAGGGCACCCGGCGGGAGATCGCGTCGATGTCGGCGACGGAGAAGTCCAGCTCGGCCTCGCGGGCGGCGGCGAGCAGGTGCAGGATCGTGTTGGTCGAGCCGCCCATCGCCACGTCCAGGGCGACCGCGTTCTCGAACGCGGCCCGGCTGGCCACCGCGCGGGGCAGCACCGAGGCGTCGTCGGCGTCGTACCAGCGTTTGGCGATCTCCACCGCGGTGCGGCCGGCCTCGACGAAGAGCGAGCGGCGGGCGGCGTGGGTCGCCAGCGTCGACCCGTTGCCGGGCAGGGCCAGGCCGATCGCCTCGGTGAGGCAGTTCATCGAGTTGGCGGTGAACATGCCGGAGCAGGAGCCGCAGGTGGGGCAGGCGGAGCGCTCGATCTCGCCGAGCTGGTCGTCGGTGACCGCCTCGTTGGAGGAGGCGATCATCGCGTCGATCAGGTCGATCTTGGAGTGCACCACGCCCTCGATCGCCACCGTCTTGCCGGCCTCCATCGGCCCGCCGGAGACGAAGACGGTCGGGATGTTCAGCCGCAGCGCGGCCAGCAGCATGCCCGGGGTGATCTTGTCGCAGTTGGAGATGCAGACCAGGGCGTCCGCGCAGTGCGCGTTGACCATGTACTCCACCGCGTCGGCGATCAGCTCGCGGCTGGGCAGCGAGTAGAGCATGCCGCCGTGGCCCATCGCGATGCCGTCGTCCACCGCGATGGTGTTGAACTCCCGACCCACCCCGCCGGCCTCGGCCACCGCGTCGGCGACCAGGCCGCCCATGTCCTTGAGGTGTACGTGACCGGGGACGAACTGGGTGAAACTGTTGGCGATGGCGACGATCGGCTTGCCGAAGTCGTCGTCGGTCATCCCGGTGGCCCGCCAGAGGGCCCGGGCGCCGGCCATCGTCCGACCGTGGGTGGAGGTCCTCGACCGCAGCTCAGGCATGCCACCCAGTCTTACACCGCCGACGCGCGGACCCCGGGCGGTCGTGCCGTGTCCCAACAGATGCACACCCGGTCCCCCGCGGGCGGCAGCCATCCGGCACAGTTGAGGGCGTGCGTTTCCCCCCGGGCATGGCCGCCGTCGCGGTGCTGAGCGGCCTCCTCGCCGTGGCCGCCACCGCACTGCTGGCCGGCTCGGCCCGGCGCCGTTCCGCCGGCCCGCACCGCCAGCCGTACCTGCTCCTGGCCGCCGCCGCGGCGGTAGCCCTGGTGGGCATGTCGACCGGGTTGGCCGTGGTGATCGGCGACCCCGGCCACGCCCCGCACCGGGCCACCCAGTTGACCGGCTGGCCGGTGCTGATCGCCGTCACCGTCGCGCTGAGCGGGGCCGCCGCCGGCGCCGGGCTGCTCCGGCTCCCCGGTGCCGTGGTCAGCCGGGCGGCCACCGCCCGGCTGCTGCTGGACGGCCTGATCATCGCCACCGCGCTCTGGTTCGTCGGCTGGGTGCTCTTCTCCGGGCCGACCCGGCTGCTCGGGGCGGCCACCCCGGTGGCCTGCCCGGCGATCCTGCTCGCCTCGGTGACCGCCGCGGCGACCGCCGGCCTGACGCTGATCGTGGTGCTCCGGGCCGACTCACCCCGGTTCCGGTTCGCGTTGCTCGGCGCCGGCATCACCGCCACCACCACCGGCGGGCTCGGTGTGGTCGCCGGGGTCTGCCAGACCGGCCGCGGGATGACCCTCGCCGGCACCGCGGTGCTCGCCGTGGGTCTGCTGGCCGCCGCCCTGGCGGTGCACCGGGAGCCATCCGGCCAGGTCGACGTCGACCTGATCCGCCGCGACGGCGAGTACGCCTTCGTGCCGATGTTCGCGATGGCCGCCTCGGCGATGTTCCACCTCGTCCAGGGCGGCCGGTTCGACGCGCTCGGCATCGTCGCCGGCAGCATCGAGGGCTTCGCGCTGGTCGCCCGGCAGTACCTCACCCTCAACGACATGCGCGGGTACGCCGGCCGGCTGGCCGAGCGGGAGGCGCACTTCCGTGAGCTGGCGCACACCGACCCGCTCACCGGGCTGGCCAACCGGCGCGGTCTGCTGCGCGAGATGCAGCGCTGCGCGGACGAGGGCGTCGGCTGCGTGCTGCTCGGCCTCGACCTGGACGGCTTCAAGAACGTCAACGACATGCGCGGCCACGACGTGGGCGACATGGTGCTGGCCGAGGTGGGGCGGCGGCTGCGGGGCAACCTGCGCCCCGGCGACCTGGCCGCCCGGCTCGGCGGCGACGAGTTCGCGGTGCTGATGCGGGGCCGCCAGGCCGACGCCGACGTGGTCGCCGAGCGGCTGCTCCGGGTGCTCGGCCGGGAGTACGACCAGCCGGACGGGCCGGTGTTCCTGTCGGTCAGCATCGGGGTGGCCGGGCAGTGCGGGGAGCCCGACGTGGTGGGGCTGCTGCGCCACGCCGACCTGGCGCTGCGCTACGCCAAGCAGCGTGGCAAGAACCGGATCGAGCGCTACGACGGCACGTACGACCAGCTGCTGCTGCGCCGGACCCGGCTGGAGCACGAGATGCGTGGCGCGATCGAGCGCGACGAGCTGCGGCTGGCGTTCCAGCCGGTCGCCTCGCTGCCGTCGGTCCGTCCGGTCGGCGCGGAGGCGCTGCTCCGCTGGCACCACCCGGAGCTGGGCAACGTCCGCCCGGACGAGTTCATCCCGCTGGCCGAGGAGTGCGGGATGATCGCCAAGCTGGGCGCCTGGGTGCTGCACCAGGCCTGCTGGCAGCTCTCCCGGTGGCTGGCCGACGGGCACGACGTGTGGGTCTCGGTCAACGTCTCCCCGCGCGAGCTGCACGCCCCGGAGTACGTGGTGCAGGTCGCCGAGGCGCTGCGCGCCCACCACGTGCCGCCGCAGCGGCTGGTGCTGGAGGTCACCGAGCACGCCGTCGCCACCGACCTGGACGAGCTGATCCGCCGGCTGACCGCGCTGCGGCTGACCGGGGTGCGGATCGCGCTGGACGACTTCGGTGCCGGGTACTCGTCGTTGGGGCAGCTGCGCCGGCTCCCGATCGACATCCTCAAGATCGACCACAGTCTGGTCGCCGAGCACGAGCCGGTCCGTCCGGTGGACCGGGACGGGCCGGCCTTCGCCCCGATGGTCGACATCGTGATGCGGCTGGGCCACCAGCTCGGCCTGGAGGTCATCGCCGAGGGTGTGACCTCGCCCGCCGAGCTGGCCGCGGTGGTCGCCGCCGGCTGCCGCTTCGGCCAGGGCGCGCTCTTCGGCTGGGGGGTGCCGGCCGAGCACCTGGAGGCGATGCTGGAGGCGGCCACCTCGCCGGGGGCCCGACCGGCGTCGCTCCCGCCGCCGGCGCCGGCCCCGCCGGTCCGGCCCACTCCGTCGCCGCTGCTGCCCCGACTGCGGTCCCACCCGCCGGTGCCCGCGCCACGTGTCTCGCAGGAGGGATCCGCGCAGGCCGGGCCGGTTCCGGGGGCCCCGACGGGCGACGGTGTCCCCCGTTCGTGAACCAACATGTGGGATGAGTTGACTCATCCCGCGAGATGCGTCAGGCTTGTCGACATGTCGTCGATCCGGTCGCTGCGAGTACTTACCTGAGCGCACTCTCTCCCGTCGAGAGTGCGCTGGCCCCGTGCATCTGCACGCGGGCCGTTTTTATTGCCGTCGGACCCGCCGGGGCGGACCGCCCCGTTGCACGTCGAAGAAGCTCCACCCACTCCAGCCGAAGGGCTGAACCGCCATGACGAGACCCACGCCAGAGACCCTCGCCCACTCCGCCCGGCGGGCGCGCACGGCCACCGAAGCGGCCAGCGACGCCGACCACACCCCCGCGCCGCGGCCCGGCGCCGCCCCGGCCGGTGGTGGCAGGGGCGCATCGGCCGGCGCTGACGGAGCCGCCGCGACCGTACGGCAGTCCGCGCCGTCACAGGTCTCCGGCGCCGGCTCGCTGGTGCGGTCCCTCGAGGCGCTCGGCGTCGATGTCGTCTTCGGTATTCCGGGCGGGGCGATCCTGCCCGCGTACGACCCGCTCTACGACTCGACCGTGCGGCACATCCTGGTCCGCCACGAGCAGGGCGCAGGGCACGCCGCCACCGGCTACGCCCAGGCGACCGGCCGGGTCGGCGTTTGCATCGCCACCTCGGGGCCGGGCGCGACGAACCTGGTCACCCCGATCGCCGACGCGTACATGGACTCGGTGCCGATGGTCGCGATCACCGGGCAGGTGGCGCGCCCGTCGATCGGCACGGACGCCTTCCAGGAGGCGGACATCCAGGGCATCACCCTGCCGATCACCAAGCACAACTTCCTGGTGCAGACGCCCGAGGAGATCCCGCAGGTGCTCGCCGAGGCGTTCCACCTGGCCTCGACCGGGCGGCCCGGGCCGGTGCTGGTCGACATCCCCAAGGACGTCCTCCAGGCGCCGACCACCTTCGCCTGGCCGCCCACCCTCGACCTGCCCGGCTACCGGCCGACCCTGCACCCGCACGGCAAGCAGATCCGCGAGGCGGCCCGGCTGATGGCCATGGCCCGCCGGCCGGTGCTCTACGTCGGCGGCGGCGTGCTCAAGGCCGGCGCCACCGAGAGCCTGCGCAAGCTCGCCGAGCTGACCGGCATCCCGGTGGTCACCACGCTGATGGCGCTGGGGGCGTTCCCCGACTCGCACCGCCAGCACCTGGGCATGCCCGGCATGCACGGCACCGTCGCCGCGGTCTACGGCCTGCAGAAGTCCGACCTGATCGTGGCGCTGGGCGCCCGGTTCGACGACCGGGTCACCGGCCAGCTGGACTCGTTCGCCCCGGACGCCACGGTGGTGCACGCCGACATCGACCCGGCGGAGATCGGCAAGAACCGGCACGCGGACGTGCCGATCGTCGGCGACGCCAAGCACGTCATCGACGAGCTGATCACCGCGGTGACCGCCGAGCGCAAGGCCGGCCACCGCTCCGACCTGGCCGACTGGTGGACCCAGCTGAACGACCTGCGCGAGCGCTACCCGCTGGGCTACGAGGAGCCGTCCGACGGCACCCTCTCCCCGCAGTTCGTGATCAAGCGGCTGGGCGAGATCGCCGGCCCGGACGCGATCTACGTGGCGGGCGTCGGCCAGCACCAGATGTGGGCCAGCCAGTTCATCTCGTACGAGAAGCCGGGCACCTGGCTCAACTCCGGCGGCCTCGGCACCATGGGATACGCCGTCCCGGCGGCGATGGGCGCCAAGGTCGGCCGGCCCGACACGGTGGTCTGGGCGGTGGACGGCGACGGGTGCTTCCAGATGACCAACCAGGAGCTGGCGACCTGCGCGCTGGAGGGCATCCCGGTCAAGGTCGCCGTGATCAACAACGGCAACCTGGGGATGGTCCGGCAGTGGCAGACGCTCTTCTACGGCGAGCGCTACTCCAACACCGAGCTGGGCACCCACAAGCACCGCATCCCGGACTTCGTCAAGCTGGCCGAGGCGCTCGGTTGCATCGGCCTGCGCTGCGAGAACGCCGCCGACGTGGACAAGACCATCGAGGCGGCGATGGCGATCACCGACGCCCCCGTCGTGATCGACTTCGTGGTCGGCAAGGACGCGATGGTCTGGCCGATGGTGGCCGCCGGCACCAGCAACGACGAGATCATGTTCGCCCGTGGCGTCCGCCCGGCCTTCGACGAGGACGAGATCTGATGACCCTGCACACGCTGTCCGTCCTGGTGGAGAACAAGCCGGGTGTCCTGGCCCGGGTCTCCGGCCTGTTCTCCCGGCGCGGTTTCAACATCGACAGCCTCGCCGTCGGCGAGACCGAGAACCCGGACGTCTCCCGGATCACCATCGTGGTCAACGCCGAGTCGTCCCCGCTGGAGCAGGTCACCAAGCAGCTCAACAAGCTGGTGAACGTACTCAAGATCGTGGAGCTGGACCCGCAGGTCTCGGTCGCCCGGGAGCTGCTGCTGGTCAAGGTCCGCGCGGACCGCAACGCCCGGGCGCAGGTGCTGGAGACGGTGAACCTGTTCCGGGCCCGGGTGGTCGACGTCGCGCCGGACACGCTGACCATCGAGGCCACCGGCACCCCGGACAAGCTCGACGCGCTGCTGCGCGACCTCGAACCCTTCGGCATCAAGGAAATGGTCCAGTCCGGCACGGTGGCGATCGGGCGCGGCTCGCGCTCCATCACCGCCGGGCCCGCGCTGCGCGCCGCCTGACCATCACACAAGTCCACGACGGGCCGCTCGGACCGCCGTACGAAAGGGAAGTCAATGAGCGTTGAGGTGTACTACGACGACGATGCCGACCTGGGCCTGATCCAGAGCCGTAATGTCGCGGTGATCGGGTACGGCAGCCAGGGCCACGCCCACGCGCTGTCGCTGCGCGACTCCGGCGTCGACGTGGTGATCGGCCTGCCGGCGGGCTCGAAGAGCCGGCCGAAGGCCGAGGAGCAGGGCCTGCGGGTGCTCACGCCGGCCGAGGCGGCGGCCGAGGCCGACGTCATCATGATCCTGGCGCCGGACACCGCGCAGCGGGCCCTCTACACCGAGGCGATCGAGCCCAACCTCGCCCCCGGCAAGGCGCTCTTCTTCGGCCACGGCTTCAACATCCGGTACGGCCTGATCACCCCGCCGGCCGACGTGGACGTGGCGATGGTCGCCCCGAAGGGCCCGGGTCACCTGGTCCGCCGCCAGTACGTCGACGGCAAGGGTGTGCCCTGCCTGGTCGCCGTCGAGCAGGACGCCAGTGACTCGGCCTTCGCGCTCGCCCTGTCGTACGCCAAGGGCATCGGCGGCACCCGGGCCGGCGCGATCAAGACCACCTTCACCGAGGAGACCGAGACCGACCTCTTCGGCGAGCAGGCGGTGCTCTGCGGCGGCGCGGCGGCGCTGGTGCAGACTGGCTTCGAGGTGCTAACCGAGGCGGGCTACGCCCCCGAGGTGGCCTATTTCGAGTGCCTGCACGAGCTGAAGCTCATCGTCGACCTGATGTACGAGGGCGGCATCGCCCGGATGCGGTACAGCGTCTCCGACACTGCCGAGTACGGCGACCTGTCCCGTGGCCCGCGGGTCATCGACTCCCGGGTCAAGGAGGAGATGCGCAAGATCCTCGGCGAGATCCAGTCGGGCGAGTTCGCCCGCGAGTGGGTGGCCGAGGACGAGGCCGGTCGGCCGAACTTCGCCAAGTGGCGGGCCGAGGGCGCGGCGCACCCGATCGAGGAGACCGGCCAGAAGCTGCGGTCGATGATGAGCTGGGTGGACCGTCCGATCACCGAGACGGCCTGACCGGCACGGGTGGCGGGTCCGGCGCTCTCCCCGGCGCCGGGCCCGCCACCGCCTGCGTTCCGCCCCTGTTCAGCCCTGGGACATGTCTGGTTGTGAGGGCACTCACCCCGCAGTCCCGGACACGCCGCCCGGCCCGCGCCCTACGATCCCTGGTAGGTGCGTAGCCGGCACCTGACGGCCATGGCACGGCTCACCGCAGGGCGCAGCGCGGCGTCCCCCGCCGCAGCCGACCGCTCTGACGACATCTACGAGGACCAATGAATCCTGTCGTACTGATCGCCGAAGAACTCGCTCCCGCCGCCATCGAGGTGCTCGCGTACGACTTCGACGTACGCCACGTCGACGGCACCGACCGCCCGGCCCTGCTCTCCGCGCTCGCCGAGGCCGACGCGGTGATCGTGCGCAGCGCCACCCAGATCGACGCCGAGGCGATCGCCGCCGCGCCGCGTCTCAAGGTGGTCGCCCGGGCCGGCGTGGGCCTGGACAACGTCGAGGTGCCGGCCGCCACCGCGCGGGGCGTCATGGTCGTCAACGCGCCGACCTCCAACATCGTCTCCGCGGCCGAGCAGGCCGTCGCGCTGCTGCTCGCCGTGGCCCGCAACACCGCCGCGGCCAGCGCCGCGCTCAAGGCGGGGGAGTGGAAGCGGTCCAAGTACACCGGCGTCGAGCTCCAGGGCAAGACCGTCGGCGTGGTGGGTCTCGGCCGCATCGGCGTGCTCTTCGCGTCCCGCATCGCCGCCTTCGGCACCCGGCTGATCGCGTACGACCCCTACATCCAGCCGGCCCGCGCGGCCCAGCTCGGCGTCCGCCTGGTCGGGCTGGAGGAGCTGCTGCGGGAGAGCGACTTCATCTCCATCCACCTGCCGAAGACCCCGGAGACCGTGGGCCTGATCGGCGAGAAGGAGCTGGCGGTCGTCAAGCCCGGCGTCCGGATCGTCAACGCCGCCCGCGGGGGCCTGGTCGACGAGCAGGCCCTGGCCGACGCGATCGCCGAGGGCCGGGTCGCCGGCGCCGGCGTCGACGTGTACGCCAAGGAGCCCTGCACCTCGTCGCCGCTGTTCGCCTTCGACAACGTGGTGGCCACCCCGCACCTGGGCGCCTCCACCCACGAGGCGCAGGACAAGGCCGGCCTGGCCGTGGCCAAGAGCGTCAAGCTGGCGCTGCAGGGCGAGTTCGTGCCGGACGCGGTCAACGTGCAGGCCGGCGGCGTGGTCGCCGAGGACGTCCGCCCGCTGCTGCCGCTGGCCGAGAAGCTCGGCCGGGCCTTCACCGCGGTCGCCGGCGGGGTCGCCGCCAGCGTCACCGTCGAGGTGCGCGGCGAGATCGTCGCCCACGACGTCTCGGTGCTCAAGCTCGCCGCCACCAAGGGGCTGTTCAGCTCGGTGGTGGAGGAGCAGGTCACCTACGTCAACGCGCCGCACCTGGCCGCCGAGCGGGGCGTCGAGGTCACCCTCGCCACCCAGGCCGAGACGGTGGACCACCCCAACCTGGTCACCGTCCGGGGCGCGCTGCCCGACGGCCGTACGGTCAGCGTCTCCGGCACGGTCGCCCAGACCGGCACCCGGGACGTCATCAAGCTGACCGAGGTCGACGGCTTCGATGTGGAGATCGGGGCGGAGGGCATCCTGCTCTTCCTGCGCTACGTCGACCGGCCGGGCGTGGTCGGCACCGTCGGCACCCTGCTCGGCGAGGCGGGCATCAACATCGCCGCGATGCAGGTGGCCCGTCGGGAGGCCGGTGGCGAGACGCTGATGACCCTCACCGTCGACCAGGCGCTCGGCGCGGACCTGCTCACCTCGGCGGCCGACTCGATCGGCGCCAACTCGGCCAGCGCCGCGGACCTGCGCGACGAGTAGTCCCACCGCACGACGCAGGGGGCCCGGCCGTCACGGCCGGGCCCTTCGTCGTACCGGCGGGTCAGCCCCCGACGGGGGAGGGCGGCGGATAGACCGAGCCGTCCTGGGCGTCGAAGAGCATCAGGCCGTGCTCACCGGCCAGTCGTTCGATGTCGAGCAGCACCTGGTCCTCGCAGGTCGGGACCAGGTTCAGCTCCACGTGGTCGACGGCCGCGTGCAGCGGGGCCACCTCCCACGGCGTCCCCGGGCCGGCCGGCCGGTCGGGGTAGCTGGCGGTGATGGCCCGGTAGAAGCCGACCACCCGCGGATCCGGGTACCGGTCGCCGTGGTGCCCCTCGCGGCACCGCCGTACCGCCGCCCGCACGTCCTCGGGCGTGGCCCCGTCAGGCAGGGCCCACACGCTGAGATCGAAACTCACGGCGCACAGCGTGCCATCCGGCGTTCCCCCCGGCGACACTGACCCGCCGACGGATAGCAGGTGGTGGCGACGGTCCTCGGCGAACGGTCCGCTGTGGAGACTCTTGCGTCGAGTTGCGTCGATTCGCTAGCGTACCGGTGCGGTCACCGGGTGAGTCGAGGCGTCGACACGTCTTCGGGTGACGAGGTCAGGCGTCCGGCCGGCCGGTCCGCACCCCTCGATTGCGCGAGCCACGCGCACTCGTCGCTGACCGGCCCCCACGGTCGTTGCCGAGACCGTGGGGGCCGATCGCCGGCCCGTCGACCGCGCCACCGGTGTGGACCCCCTCCACCCCGTTCGGCCGACGTGCCGCCCGCACCACTCAGCGGCGGCGGTGGGCGAAGAGAGCCTGATATCCCGAGCCGTTGCGGAACCAGGACAGCCCGGTGGGCCCGGCCGCGTAGAGCGCGGTGGCGTAGGCGTCGGCGACCGCGAGGTCGGGGCCGACGACGGTGGCGGCGACCAGGTGTTCGGCCGGCTCGCCGGTGTGCGGGTCGACCACGTGCCCGCGCCGGCCGGTCACCCCGGAGGTGCCCACCGCGCCGGCGGTCATCTCCAGCACCAGCGGTGCGCGCCGCCCGTCGGTGGGGTGATGCACGGCCACCCGCCAGGGGCCGCCGTGCGCGGCGTGCCCACGTACGGTCAGGTCGGCGCCGGAGAGCACGGCGTAGTCGGTGATGCCGGCGGACCGCAGCCGGGCCGCGGCCCGCTCCACCGCCCAGCCGTTGAGCAGGCCGCCCGGGTCGAAGCCGCCGGGCACCGCCCAGGCGTCGAACCAGCCGTCGGTGGCCGCGCGCATCGCCGCGCAGCGGTCGACCAGGTCGGCCAGCGGCGGGTACGACTCGGTGCCGATCTCGCCCCGGCGCAGCCGGGAGACCAGGCTGTCCGGGCGGGTGGGCCCGTAGGTGAGGTCGATGGCGCGCAGCTCGGCGACGGCGTCGCGCAGGGCGTCACCGACCACCCGGCGGCCCAGGTGCTGCGGCGCGTTGAGCAGCAGCGAGTACTCGGCGGTGCTGGTGCGGACGGTGTGCGACGCGGCGATCCGGTCGCCGGCGGCGTCGGCCGGGTCGACCTGGTGGGTACGGGTGCCGAGCCGGAGGTCCGGCCGGCGCCGGGAGAAGGCCGTCTGGTCCACCCATCGGGTGCGCGCCTGCTCGTCCGCCCGGCCTGGTCTGGACTGCTGGTCGATCCGCATCACACCCGCTCCTTCGCCGCCGGCGCCGCAACGCCGCGGCTGGCTCCGTCCCGGGCCCCCGTGACCCGCTGACGTCATCGACCCTAGGTAGCGGAGATGACCGCACCATGAATGCCACCTGGGAGCCTCCTGAGCATCCGAGTTTCCCGGATCGTGGAAGGTCCGTACCGGGAGGCGGGACGACGACGTACGGTGCACCCAGGCGACGAGGTGAAGGAGCGTCAGGTGGCACGGATCGCGGTGGTGGCCGGGGACGGGATCGGACCCGAGGTGGTCGCGCAGGCCCGCAAGGTCCTCGACGCCGTGCTTCCCGGCACCGAGGCCACGGAGTACGACCTGGGCGCGGCCCGCTACCACCGTACCGGTGAGGTGCTGCCCGAGTCGGTGCTGGCCGAGCTGGCCGGCCACGACGCCATCCTGCTCGGCGCGGTCGGCGATCCGAGCGTGCCGCCCGGGGTGCTGGAACGCGGCCTGCTGCTCAAGCTCCGGTTCGCCTTCGACCAGTACGTCAACCTGCGGCCGTCGCGGCTCTGGCCGGGCGTTCCCGGCCCGCTGGCGACCGTCAAGCCGGGCGAGGTCGACCTGGTCGTGGTCCGCGAGGGCACCGAGGGGCTCTACGCGGGCGCCGGCGGCACCCTGCACCGGGACACCCCGGCCGAGGTGGCCACCGAGGAGAGCCTGAACACCCGGCACGGGGTGGAACGGGTCATCCGGGACGCCTTCGCCCGGGCCGCCCGCCGGGAGCGGCGCAAGGTCACCCTGGTGCACAAGACCAACGTGCTCACCCACGCCGGCTCGCTCTGGGCCCGCGCCTTCGAGGCCGTCGCCGCCGAGCACCCCGACGTCGCCACGGAATACCAGCACGTCGACGCCGCGGCGATGTTCCTGGTCACCCAGCCCCAGCGGTACGACGTGGTGGTCACCGACAACCTCTTCGGTGACATCCTCACCGACATCGCCGCCGCGGTCACCGGCGGCATCGGGCTCGCGGCCAGTGGCTCCATCAACCCGACCGGGGCGTACCCGTCGATGTTCGAGCCGGTGCACGGCTCGGCGCCGGACATCGCCGGCAAGGGGATCGCCGACCCGGTGGCCGCGGTGCTCTCCGTGGCGCTCCTGCTCGACCAGCTCGGCCACCGCGACGCCGCCGCCCGGGTCACCCGCGCGGTCGCCGCGGAGCTGGCCGCCCGCACTCCGGGCGTACCGCTGCGCACGGCGGAGGTCGGCGACCGGCTCGCCGCCCACGCGGTGAGCTGACCGCCCCGTCACCTCCGCCACCGGTCCGGCGCCGGGTCGCCAGACCCCGGGCCGGGCCGCGGTCGTTCCCGACGCCGGCCCGCCGACGCCCCCGCGCGACCCTTATTCGGAGCGCTCGATCTGCCGGGGCGGAGCTATCCGCTGAACGACCGTTCGGGGTAAGTTTCAGGCACCAGTGACGTCGGTGTGCGATCCCGCACGCCGCGAACCCGCAGGGAGGTCAGCGCGATGAGCGGTGGTGACAAGCTCGATTTCGAGATCCGTCCGAATCCCGCGCCGGTATCCGCCGCCGATCGGGCCGCCCTGCTGGCCAACCCGGGGTTCGGCCGGGTCTTCACCGACCACATGGTCACCATCCGCTACGCCGAGGGCAAGGGCTGGTACGACGCCCGGGTCGAGGCGCGCGCGCCGATCCCGATGGACCCGGCCAGCGCGGTCCTGCACTACGCGCAGGAGATCTTCGAGGGGCTCAAGGCGTACCGGACCGCCGACGGCTCGGTCACCATGTTCCGCCCGGAGGCCAACGCGGCCCGGTTCGTCGCCTCCGCCCGGCGGCTGGCCATGCCGGAGCTGCCGCCGGAGGCCTTCGTCGAGTCGCTGCGCAAGCTCGTCGAGATCGACCGGGACTGGATCCCGGAGGGCCCGGACGCCAGCCTCTACCTGCGGCCGTTCATGTTCGCCAGCGAGGTCTTCCTCGGCGTCCGCCCGGCCAACGAGTACCTCTACTGCGTCATCGCCTCGCCGGCCGGGGCGTACTTCGCCGGTGGCGTCAAGCCGGTGACCGTCTGGGTCTCCCCGGACTACACCCGGGCCGCGCCCGGCGGCACCGGCGCGGCGAAGTGCGGCGGCAACTACGCCGCCTCGCTGGCCGCCCAGGCCGAGGCGATCGAGGCCGGCTGCGACCAGGTGGTCTTCCTCGACGCGGTGGAGCGCCGGTTCGTCGACGAGCTGGGCGGCATGAACGTCTTCTTCGTCTACGACGACAACACCCTGGTCACCCCGCCGCTGACCGGCACCATCCTGCCCGGCATCACCCGGGACGCGATCCTCACCCTGGCGGCCGCCTCCGGGCACCGGGTCGAGGAGCGGCCGGTCAGCTTCGCCGACTGGCAGGCCGACGCCGCGAGCGGCCGGCTGCGCGAGGTCTTCGCGTGCGGCACCGCCGCGGTGATCACCCCGATCGGCCGGGTGCGCTTCCCGGACGGCGAGTTCCTGATCGGTGGCGGCGAGCCGGGCCGGTCCACCACCGCGCTGCGCGAGCAGCTGGTGGCCATCCAGCGCGGCGAGGCCGAGGACCCGCAGGGCTGGGTGCAGCGCGTTCTCTGATCGTTCCCGACGTCCGCCGGCCCGCCGCCTCCACGGCGCGGCCGGCGGACGCGTTTCCGGCCCGGCCTACTCCAGCAGGTGGGCGCGGAGGGCCGTGAGCTGGTCGTCGGTGATGCCGGACCGCCGGAGGTAGTCCTCCACCGACCCGTACCGCTGCCGCAGCTCGGCGAGGAAGAGCACCATCGCCTCCGCCGGGGTGGTCAGCGGGGGCAGCCCCGGCCGGATCTGCTTGCCGGTGCTCTCGAACCAGGCCTGGAAGCGCGCGGCAGCCTCGGTGCTCAGCGCGTAGTCGGCGACGATCTCGGCGTCGGAGACCCCGAGCGCGGCCAGCGTCAGACCGCAGACGAGGCCGGTACGGTCCTTGCCGGCGACGCAGTGCACCAGCACGGGGGCGTTCGTCTCGTCGGCGATCAGCCCGACCGCCTCGGCCAGCCCGGCGGCGCCGGTCTCGGCCAGGTCGGCGTACCGGTCGGCGAGGTAGCGGGCCAGGTCCGCCCCCGGCCGGTAGTGGTTCTCGCCCCAGTCGGCGTGCTCCGGGTGGATGTTCCGGTACGCCAGCCCGTCGAGCTCCGGCACCCGGCCGTCCCGCTCCACCTCGGACGGCCGGCGCAGGTCGATCACGGTCCGCACGCCCAGGGCGGCGAAGGCCTCCCGGTCCGCGCCGTCGAGCCGGTGTGGTGAGTCCGAGCGGTAGAGCCGCCCCCAGCGCACCGTGCGGCCGTCGTGACCGGGGTAGCCGCCGACGTCGCGAAAGTTGAACATGACGGAGAAGGGGATCCGACGGTTGACCTCGATGTCGTCCACGTTGACACGGTAACGGCCGGTGGGGCGTCGCCCCACCGGCCGTCGGTGTCCGTTCCGGTCAGCGTGCGGTGCCCGGAGGAAGGTTGCCGTACGTGTCGTCGTAGTAGCCGCCGAGCTTGTCCCGGTAGGCCGGGTCGCTGTGGCTGCTCTCGTCGTACTCCGGCGCGGCCTTGATCTGGTCCTTGTCCCGGTCGACGTAGACCTTGCGCTCGTCGTGGTCGACCTGGTTGACGGTGCCGGCCGGCAGCATGACCTTCTTGCCGAAGATCCACGGGCCGGTGTCGACGACCAGGTAGCTGGCGCCGACCTCGTGGCTCGCGCTGTCGATCTTGCCGATGCTGCCGTCGGTGGCCTCGACCTTGTAGCCGACCAGGTCCGCGTCGGCCACCCGGGCCTCGTCGCGGTAGCTCCACGGGTTGAAGGCGCCCGTGGGCGCTCCGCCGGCGAACGCTCCCTGGCCGCCGTCGATCATGGGCTCCGTCGTGCCGTGCGTACTGCGCGGGTCGAGCCTGTCCATGGCAAAACTCCTGCCTCGACTGTGGTAGTCGTCTTTGGAGGACGTGCTTCTTACGCATCATCGAGGTACCCGGGGCTGCCGGCTTTCACACCATGTGACCGAAAATGACGATGAGCCGGCGCCGCGACACGCGGCACCGGCCCACCGATGGGTACGGTTCAGCCCAGTGCGGCCTGGGCGTCCAGCGCGACCGCGGCGGCGTGTACGACGGCCGCGATGCGCAGTCCCTCGTGCACCTGTTCCCGGGTGAAGCCCGAGGCACGCAGCGTCTTCTCGTGCGACTCCAGGCAGACCCCGCAGCCGGTGATCGCCGAGACGGCGAGGCACCAGAGCTCGAAGTCGCCCTTCTCCACGCCCGGCTTCGCGATGATCTGCATCCGCAGCCGGGCCGGCATCGACGCGTACTGCTCGTCGCCGATCAGGTGCTTGGCCCGGTAGTAGACGTTGTTCATCGCCATGATGGTGGCGGCGCCCTTGGCCGCCTCCACCGCCTCGGGGCTGAGGTGGCTGGCCGCCTCGGCGGCGATCTCCCTCAGCACCACCGGGTTGCGGGCCGCGACCGCGCAGGCCAGGGCCGTGCCCCAGGCCTGCTCCGGCTTGAGCGTCGAGGTGCCGACGGTGGAGCCGAGGTTGAGCTTGATGTCCTTGGCGTACTCGGGCAGCGCCGCCTTGATGACGTCCAGACCCATGTCAGGCGCCGGCGCCGGCGAGCAGGGCGTTGGCGTCCAGGGTCTGGCCGCCCTTGTTCCAGTTGCACGGGCAGAGCTCGTCGGTCTGCAGCGCGTCGAGCACCCGCAGCACCTCGGAGACGTTCCGGCCGACCGAGCCGGCGGTGACCATCGCGAACTGGATCTCGTTGTTCGGGTCGACGATGAAGGTGGCCCGCTGGGCGACGCCGTCCTCGCCGAGCACGCCGCAGTCGCCGGTCAGCTCGCGCTTGATGTCGCTGAGCATCGGGAACGGCAGCTCGCGCAGGTCCGGGTGGTCCTTGCGCCAGGCGTAGTGGACGAACTCGTTGTCCACCGAGACGCCGAGCACCTGCGCGTCGCGGTCCGCGAACTCGCCGTTGAGCCGGCCGAACTCGGCGATCTCCGTCGGGCAGATGAAGGTGAAGTCCTTCGGCCAGAAGAAGACCACCCGCCACTTGCCCTCGTGGGACTTGTGGTTGATCGTCTCGAACGCCTTGTCGGCGTCGAGCGACACGCAGGCGGTGAGTTCGTACTCGGGGAAGCGGTCACCGACAGTGAGCACGGGTCCTCCTTGACAGCGGCACGAGGGCCGTTAACTGGATCGGTTCCAGATACTCCCCGCAGCGTTGTTTCCGCCGGTCGGCGGCCGGGTGGCTTGTGAAGTCGATCACCGGCGAAGCGTTCCGCCCCGGAGTGGGCCGCGGATCGGGTACGGCCACCCTGCGTCATCGTCCCGGCATGTGGATTCTTCCTCCCAAAACCGGGGCCGGGGTGGCAGAGTGGCGATCGTGACCAGCACCGTCCTGATTATTGACAGCTAGCGCGCCGGCCTCCCCTCCGCCGAGCGCGCAGACCTCCCGCATCCGCGGGGGGTCTTTTTGTTGCTCGCCCCAGGCACGAAGAAGGGACCACCATGACGTTCCAGGTCTACGACACCACGCTGCGCGACGGTGCCCAGCGCGAGGGGCTCAGCTACTCGGTGGTCGACAAGCTCGCGGTGGCCCGGCTGCTCGACGAGTTCGGCGTCGGCTTCATCGAGGGCGGCTGGCCGGGCGCCGTGCCGAAGGACACCGAGTTCTTCCGCCGGGCGCGCACCGAGCTGCACCTGAACCACGCGCTGCTGGTCGCCTTCGGCGCGACCCGCCGGGCCGGAGTCGCGGTCGCCGACGACCCGCAGGTGCGCGGGCTGCTCGACGCGCAGACACCGGCGATCGCCCTGGTCGCCAAGGCCGACATCCGGCACGTCGAGCGGGCCCTGCGCACCACCGGCGCGGAGAACCTGGCGATGATCCACGACACCGTGGCGCATCTCGTCGCCGAGGGGCGGCGGGTCTTCGTCGACGGGGAGCACTTCTTCGACGGGTTCCGGCACGACCCGGCGTACACCACCTCGGTGGTCGAGACCGCGCTCGCCGCGGGCGCCGAGCGGTTCGTGCTCTGCGACACCAACGGCGGGATGCTGCCGTCCCGGGTGACCGCCGCGATCGCCGACCTCGCCGCCCGGACCGGCGTCGCCCCCGAACTGCTCGGCATGCACGCCCAGAACGACACGGCCTGCGCGGTGGCCAACACCATCGCCGCCGTCGAGGCCGGTGTCCGGCACGTCCAGGGCACCGCCAACGGCTACGGCGAGCGCCCCGGCAACGCCGACCTCTTCGCCGTCGTCGCCAACCTCCAGCTCAAGCTCGGGCTGCCCGTCCTACCGGAGGGCTGCCTGGAACAGATGGTGCGGGTCTCGCACGCCATCGCCGAGATCGCCAACATCGCCCCCGACACCCACCAGGCGTACGCCGGGGCCGCCGCCTTCGCCCACAAGGCGGGGCTGCACGCGAGCGCGATCAAGGTCGACCCGTTGCTCTACAACCACGTGGACCCGTCGGTGGTGGGCAACGACATGCGGATCCTGGTGACCGAGATGGCCGGCCGGGCCAGCGTCGAGCTCAAGAGCCGCGAGCTGGGCCTGGACCTGGCCGGCCATCCGGAGGCGCTGTCGAAGGTCACCAGCCGGGTCAAGGAGCTGGAGGCGGGCGGCTGGTCGTTCGAGGCCGCCGACGCCTCGTTCGAGCTGCTGGTCCGCTCCGAGCTGCCGGACGCCGCCCCGGCGCGGCCGTTCGCGCTCGAGTCGTACCGGGTGCTGGTCGAGCACCGTGAGGACGGCGCGGTGGTCTCCGAGGCCACCGTGAAGATCCGGGTACGCGGCGAGCGGGTGATCGCCACCGCCGAGGGGAACGGCCCGATCAACGCCCTCGACGAGGCGCTGCGGGTCGGCCTCTCCCGCCACTACCCGGAGCTGCGCCACTTCGAGCTGGCCGACTACAAGGTCCGGATCCTGGAGGGCAGCCACGGCACCGGCGCGGTGACCCGGGTGCTGGTGGAGACCGCCGACGGCACCGGCCGGGACTGGACCACCGTCGGGGTGCACCCCAACGTGGTCGAGGCGTCCTGGCACGCGCTGGTCGACGCCCTCACCTACGGGCTGGACCGGGCCCGGGTCTGACCGGCCCGGGACGGGCCCGCAACGGCCCCGCCGCCGGTCAGGCGGTGGGGAGGCGCAGCTCGGCGAGGACGGCGCGATGGTCGCTGCCGGGCACCCCGTGCACGCTGACCGCGCGCACCGCGATCCGCCGGTCGACCAGCACGTGGTCGATGGCGACCGGCGGGATCAGGTCCCCGTCGTACGGGCCCCAGGTGCCGGTCAGCCCCGCGCCGGCGGCGTCGGCCGCGTCGACGTACCCGCTGCCCAGCAGGGCGCGCAGCGGGGCGTGGTCGAGGGTGGCGTTGAAGTCCCCGGCCAGGATGCTGAGCGGGCCGTCCGGGGTGGCCCGCGGCTGCGCCCGCAGGTCGGCGAACCAGTCGTCGACCACCGCGACGGCGTACGGCGCGGCCGGGTGCGCCGACTCGACCCGCAGCGGCGGCGCCCCGGGCACCGTGAGGGTGCCGTACGCCTGGGTGAACGCGAACCCGGGGTTGCGCCGGAAGCCGCCGGCGGAGAGCGGGAAGCGGGCGTAGACACCGGAGCCGGTGGTGCCCACCTCCGGGTTGAGCTGCCGGTGGGGGAGCAACTCGGCCAGGCCCGCCCGGTCGAGCGCGACCTGCGCCTGCGGGGTGAACTCCTGCACGGTGAGCACGTCCACCCGCTCCCGCCGGACCAGGTCGACCAGGGTGCGGGCGTCGCCGCCGCCCTTGAGCAGGTTGGCGGTGAGCAGCCGCAGGGTCGGCCCGCCCGCCGGCGGCTGGCCGGAGGCCAGCGACCGGGGCGCCACCGCGCCGACCAGGCTCAACGCCACCACGGCCGCGGTCACCGCCGGCCAGCGGCGCCGCAGGGCGAGCGCGAGCAGCAGCGCCAGCACGCTCCAGACCGCGACGTACGGCGTGAAGGCGACCGCCTGCACCAGCGGCCCCCGCTCCAGCCCGGCCAGCCGAACCACCGCCGCGCCGACCGCCGGTAGGACGGCGAGCCAGCAGAGCCCGTCGGAGATCCGGCGCCCGGTCGCCGGGTCGGTCGTCGCAGTGTCCACCACGGTCGCCAGGCTAGCGGCCGAAAGGGTCGCGTAGGGGGCCCGGCAGCTTTTCGCGAATGTTCCGACGTTCGCCTCTCACAATTTCCGGCGACGTTGTCAGAATTGCGAAACGCGGCGGGGATCTATTGACCCTCCACTTTTTGCGATGCTACGTTCCTCCTGGTTGTGGCGCTGCAACAGAGCGTAGTAACACCTGATCAGGGCTGGTATCAGGTGAGGGTGAATCCACACCTCAGGTGCGGATGGAAGCATTCTTCCTTCGTCAAGCGGCTCGCCCGTAAAATGCAACCGGCCCGCCGGCACGAGCGGGTCGGCCGTATCGCCACGGTCACAAAAAGGGGAACCTCGTGGCCGCATTCTTCAGGCGTAAGGCCGCAACGGTGACGCTCGGCGTCCTGGCGCTCACCCCGACCGGCGGAGGGATCGCCGCCGCCCAGCCGACAACCAAGGCTCCGGCCCAGGCCGGCCAGACGACGCTCCGGCAGCCGGTGCGGCCCAGCCGCCGGTGTCGCCGGCCGCCGCCCGGCAGGCCAAGGCGGCGATGGCCAGCACCCTGGCCGCGCCGGCCACCGGCACGGTCGCCTTCGCAGTCGTCGCCGCCAACGGGACGCTGCTCCAGCACTCGGCGAACGTCGTCTCCGTCACCAAGTACACGGTGGCGAGTTCGCGGTGGCGCCCCGCTACCTGACCCCGAACGCGGTCTTCGTCCAGACCCGCACCTCCGGCGGGAGCGCCGCCGACAAGCCGTTCCACCTGGTCGTCGCCAACTGACACCGCGTTGCGCGACGGTGCCGGCCCCCGGACGGGGGTCGGCACCGTCCGGTGTGGAACGCCCGTTCGTCGCCCGCTCTCCGGGTTGCCGACCGGGCGGGTGACTCGTCCCGTTCCGGGGCGGAAAGGGCCTGCCCGGGGCTGATAATCCGACGTTTGTCGGCCGTCGCCCCGGGAAGCAAGCACCGTGACGGACATCTCGGACACCCTGGCCAGCCTGCCCAGCCCGGTCAATCCCGACGCGGTGGGCGCCGAGCTGGAACAGACCCTCTTCGAGGTCAGACGCGTGATCGTCGGGCAGGATCGGCTCGTCGAACGCCTGCTCACCGCACTGATCGCGGACGGGCACTGCCTGCTGGAGGGGGTGCCCGGCGTCGCCAAGACCCTCGCCGCGCACACCCTCGCCACCGTCGTCGGCGGCACCTTCTCCCGGATCCAGTTCACCCCCGACCTGGTCCCCTCCGACATCGTCGGCACCCGGATCTACCGGGCCTCCAAGGAGAGCTTCGACGTCGAGCTGGGCCCGATCATGGCCAACCTGGTGCTGGCCGACGAGATCAACCGGGCCCCGGCCAAGGTGCAGTCGGCGCTGTTGGAGGCGATGGCGGAACGGCAGGTCACCATCGGCGGGCGCAGCTGGCCGGTGCCCGAGCCGTTCCTGGTGCTGGCCACCCAGAACCCGATCGAGTCCGAGGGGGTCTACCAGCTCCCCGAGGCGCAGCGCGACCGGTTCCTGATGAAGGTCGTGGTCGACTACCCGAGCGACGCCGACGAGCTGGCCATCCTCTACCGGATGAGCGCCGACCGGCCCCGGCCGCGGCAGATCCTCGACCCGGCCCGGCTGCACGCCTTCCAGCAGCGCGCCGCCCACATCTTCGTGCACCACGCGCTCGCCGAGTACGTCGTCCGGCTGATCCTGGCCACCCGGGACCCGGGTCGGTTCGGCGCCGGTGAGGTCGCCCCGATGCTGGCGTACGGGGCGAGTCCCCGGGCCACCCTCGGCCTGGTCGCCGCGGCCCGCGCCCAGGCGCTGCTGCGCGGCCGGGAGTACGTGCTGCCCGAGGACGTCCGGGACCTCGCGGTGGACGTGCTGGCGCACCGGCTGGTGCTCTCCTTCGACGCGGTCGCCGACGGCGTCTCCGCAGAGGCGGTGGTGCGCCGGCTGGTCGACGCGGTGCCACCGCCCGTCCTGGCCACCGGGCGGCCCGAGCACGCGCCGGACCTGGCGGCGGCGTGAGGCGCGCGGCCGTGGCCGTGCCGGCCGACCCGGGTCTGGCCGAACTCGCTCCCGAGCAGCGACTGCGCCGGCTGGAGCTGACCGTCACCCGCCGCCTGGACGGTTTGCTCCAGGGGGAGCACCGGGGCCTGCTACCGGGCCCCGGCAGCGAGATCGCCGGCAGCCGCGAGTACCGGCCGGGGGCGGACGAGGTGCGCCGGATGGACTGGGCGGTGACCGCCCGGACCACCGTGCCGCACGTACGCGAGGTCGACGCCGACCGGGAACTCACCACCTGGCTGCTGGTCGACGCCAGCCCCAGCATGGAGTTCGGCACCGCCGAGCTGGACAAGCGCGAGCTGTCGGTGGCCGCCGTCGCGGCGGTCGGCTTCCTCACCGCCGGCGCCGGCAACCGGCTCGGCGCGCAGGTCCTCGCCCCGACCGGGCTGCGCCGGTTCCCGGCCCGCGGCGGCCGTACCCACCTGCTCGGGCTGCTCCGGGCGCTGCTGACCGCCCCCCGCGCCGGCGGGTACGACGCCGACGCCGCGCCGGCCCCGCCCGACCTGGGCGAGGCGCTCGCCGCGGCGCAGCGGATGGCCACCGCGCGCGGCCTCGTCGTGGTGGTCTCCGACTTCCTCGACGGCCTGCCCGACGACCACCACGAGCCGGTGCCCTGGGAGCCGGCGCTGCGCCGGCTCGCTGCCCGGCACCAGGTGCTCGCCGTGGAGATCACCGACCCGCGCGAACTGGAGCTGCCGGACGTCGGCCTGATCACCATGGTGGACCCCGAGACCGGCCGGCGGCGGGAGGTCTGGACCGGTGACCCGGCCCTGCGCCGGCGCTACGCCAGCGCCGCGGCCGCCCAGCGCGACCAGGTACGCCGGGCGCTGCGCCGCTGCGGCGCGGCCCACCTGCCGCTGCGGACCGACCGGGACTGGACCGCCGACATCGTGCGGCACGTACACGCCCAGCGCCGACTCGCGGCGGCGCCCGCCGCGGCCCGGGGAGGTATCGCGTGACCTGGCAGTCGCCCGCCCGGCTCCTGCTGCTGCTCGGGGTGCTCGCCCTGGCGGTCGGCTACCTGCTGATGCAGCGCCGGCGCAGCGCCTACGCCGTCCGCTTCACCAACCTGCGGCTGCTCGACCGGGTCGCGCCGAACCGGCCCGCCTGGCGGCGGCACGTGCCCGCCGGCCTCTTCCTGGCCATGCTGGCGCTGCTGGTGGTGGGCTTCGCCCGGCCGGCCGCCGAGGTGCGGGTGCCCCGGGAACGGGCCACCGTCGTGGTCGCCGTCGACGTCTCCACCTCGATGCTCGCCAGGGACGTGGAGCCCGACCGGCTCGGCGCGGCCAAGGAGGCCGCCACCCGCTTCGTCGACGGGCTGCCCGACGAGTTCAACGTCGGGCTGGTTGCCTTCGCGGGCAGCGCGGCCGTGGTGGTGCCACCCGGCACCGACCGGGAGGCGCTGCACGACGGCATCGGACGGCTCGCCGAGGGGATGACCGGGGTGCAGGGCACCGCGATCGGCGAGGCGATCAGCGCGTCGCTGGGCGCGGTGAAGGGGCTGGACGCCAAGGCGGCGAAGCAGCCGCCGCCGGCCCGGATCATCGTGCTCTCCGACGGCGCGAACACCGCCGGCATGGACCCGATGGAGGCCACCGCGGCGGCGGTAACGGCCAAGGTGCCGGTGCACACCATCTCCTTCGGCACCCCGAGCGGCTTCGTGGACCGGGGCGGCCGGCCGATCCAGGTGCCGGTCGACGGGGAAACGCTCAAGGCGGTCGCCGAGCAGACCGGGGGCGGATTCCACGAGGCCGGCTCGACCCGGGAGTTGCGCGACGTCTACGAGGACATCGGCTCCTCGGTGGGTTACCGCAAGGAACGCCAGGACATCTCCGCCCGGTTCATCGGCCTCGGGCTGGTGTTCGCGATGGGCGCCGCGGCCGGGTCGATGCGGTGGTTCTCCCGCCTGCCCTGAGCCCGTCGAGCGAGCAGTGAGGAGCGGACGTATGGCAGCACAGACCGGACTGGGCGAGCCGAGGGGACCGTGGTTCGTCTCGCCGGAGCTGGGGCCGGACGGGCGGCACCGGTGGGGCGTACCGGAGTCGGGGGAGGACGCCTCCCGACGGCGCTGGCGCGGGCGGTTGCTGACCGCGGCGGCCGTCGTGGCGCTCTCCACCGTCTCGGGTGCGGCGGCCGGCGGTTGGGTGGCCGGTCAGGGCGGCGGCGGACCGTCGGCCGCGTCGGCCGCCCCGGTCCCGGCGGAGCTGGTGACCGCCGCCCAGAAGACCGTGCCCGGGGTGGTGTCCGTGCTGGTCGGCGGCGGTCCCGGGCAGGGCGCCACCGGCTCCGGCTTCGCCATCGACGACCAGCAGCACATCATCACCAACGACCACATCCTGGCCAAGGGGGGCGGCGGCGCGGTGACCGTGGAGCTGCCCGACGGCCGGCGGTACGCCGCCGAGGTGATCGGCCGGGAACCGGGCAGCGACCTGGCGGTGCTCAAGGTGCCGGCGGCAGCCGGCCTGTCCCCGCTGCCCCTGGCCAAGCCCCGTTCGACCCGGGTCGGCGAGCCGGTGCTGGCGGTCGGCTCGCCGCTCGGCCTGGCCGGCACGGTGACCGCCGGTATCGTCAGCGCGCTGGACCGCCAGGTCCGGTTGGGCACCAACCGGCGCAGCGCGGTGCAGACCGACGCCTCCATCAACCCGGGCAACTCCGGCGGCCCGCTGGTGAACGCCCGCGGCGAGGTGGTCGGGGTGAACACGGCGATCGCCACCATCGACGGCAACGGCTCGATCGGCATCGGCTTCGCCATCCCGATCGACCAGGTGCAGCAGACCGCCGACACCATCATCGGCAAAGGCGGGTGAGTCGGACTCGCCGGGACCCGACGGTCGTAGCGGTAAAACTGTCGGATACCGGGCCCGATACCATCGGGCCATAGAAATATCACGCTGAGTATGGATACTGGCGTGGGTGGAGCTTCCTCTCATAGCGGTCCTGCTCGCGGTGGGACTCTTCATCGGATGGGGCGTGGGCGCGCAGTACGCCCGGGCCAAGCGCGGCTGGACCGACTACAAGGCCGCCCAGAAGGCCGTCCCGGGGGCCCGGAAGACCGCCTGGCTGCTGGTCCGGGCGGTCACCACCAAGGTCGGCGTGATCGCGCTGCTGCTGATCGGCGCGGTCGCGTACGCCGCCGTCGGGTCCGACCACGACCGGGCCGAGCCGGCGCCCAGCCCGACGCCGAGCGCCACCGCCCCGCACGGCGGCAACCGGCCACGCTAGCCTCAGGGTGTGGACGACGGGCTGCGGGTGACCGACCGGTGGGTGGTGCCCGCCGCCGAGCTGAGGGAGCGTTTCTCCCGGTCGTCCGGCCCGGGTGGGCAGGGCGTCAACACGGCCGACTCGCGGGTGGAGTTGAGCTTCGACCTCGCCGGTACGACCAGCCTCCCGCCGGCGCTGCGGGCCCGGGCGTTGGACCGGTTGGCCGGCCGGCTGGTCGACGGGGTGCTCACCATCGCCGCCAGCGAGCACCGGGCCCAACTGGCCAACCGGGAGGCCGCCCGGGAGCGGCTCGTCGGGCTGCTGCGCGAGGCCGTCGCCCCGCCGCCCCCGCCCCGCCGGCCGACCCGCCCGTCCCGGGGGGCCAAGGAGCGCCGGCTCGCCGACAAGAAGCGCCAGTCGCAGCGCAAGCGGGACCGCCGGGTGGACGGCGACTGACCGCCGCAATTCCGGTGCCCGGCACCGGTTCGGCTGTCTAGGCTGCCAGCATGTCCGCCGACACCCTGGCCACCCTGCACGGCCGTACCCTGCTCGCCTGCGCCGTCGACGGTCCGACGCTCTGCTCGGCCGCCGACGCCACCGACGTGATCGGCGACGCGCTGGGCCACGGGGTCGACCTGGTGGTGCTGCCGGTGGGCCGGCTCGCCCCCGAGTTCTTCATCCTGCGTACCGGGGTGGCCGGGGAAGTGGTGCAGAAGTTCGTCAACCACCGGTTGCAACTGGCCGTGGTTGGCGACATCTCCGCGCACGTCACCCGGAGCAACGCCCTGCGCGACTTCGTCGCCGAGGCCAACCGCGGTCGCCAGCTCTGGTTCGTCGACACGATGGCCGAGCTGGAGGAGCGGCTGCGCCAGCGGGCCACCGCGTAAACGGGTTGAGGGCGGCCCGGGCGGTGCCCAGAATCGCCCGGATGAGCCCCGACTTCGCCACCAAGCCCACGCTCACCGGCGACCTGGTGACGCTGCGCCCCTTCGTCGACGCCGACCTCGCCGTGTTCCGCGACATCCTGGCCGACCCGGAGGCGGCGCGGCTGACCGGCAGCCCGCCCGACGAGATCGACGAGGAGCGGCTGCGCTCCTGGTACGGCAGCCGCAACGCGCAGACCGACCGGCTCGACCTGGCCGTGGTGGACAACGACACCGGCGCGTGTGTCGGCGAGGTGGTGCTGAACGACTGGGACCGGCACCACGACAACTGCAACTTCCGGATCCTGCTCGCCGCCGCCGGCCGGGACCGCGGTCTCGGCACCGAGGCGGTACGCCTCATCGTCGGTCACGGCTTCGAGGCGCTCGGCCTGCACCGGATCTCGCTGGAGGTGTTCGCCTTCAACCCGCGCGCCCGCCGGGCCTACGAGAAGGTGGGCTTCGTCGCCGAGGGAGTGCTGCGGCAGGTGCTGCGCGACGGTGACGGGTGGGTCGACGCCACGGTCATGTCGATCCTCGCGCCGGAGTGGGCGGCGCACCGCGGCCACCAAGACCTCCCGCCCGGGGCGTCCCGGGGCTGACCGGGCCGGTCAGGCGGCCAGGGCGGCGTCCAGCGCCGCCACCAGCCGGGCCCGCAGCGTCGCCGCGCGTTCGGCGAAGCCGCGCTGGGCGGCGGCGTACTCGGCCCGGCCCTCCGGGGTCTCCACCATCACCGGCGGGTACCCGAGGGAGGCCAGGTCGTACGGGCTGGCTCGCATGTCCAGGGTGCGGATCTCCCGGGCCAGCGCGAAACAGTCCGCGACCAGCTCCGACACGACCAGCGGGGAGAGCTTGTACGCGCACTTGTAGAGGTCCATGTTGGCGTGCAGACAACCCGGCTGCTCCAACGCGTGCTGGCTCTCCCTGGTCGGGGCGAGCACGTTCAGCTGCCGGGCCGGCGCGGTGAAGAACCGGTACGCGTCGAAGTGGCTGCACCGTACGCCGCGCTCCTCGACCACCGTGGCGGTCCGCTCGGGGGTCAGCCGCAGCGGCCAGGCGTTGTGGCGGACCTCCTCCTGGGTCTGCCGGTAGACCATCGCCCACTCGTGCATGCCGAAGCAGCCGAAGTGCGCCGGCCGGCCGGCGGTGGCGGTGAGCAGCCCGCGGATCCAGGCGATCGACTCGGCGTGGCGGGCGCGTACCCCCGCGGTGTCGAGGGTGACCCCGGCGGCGTCGGCGCGGTAGTCCCGGCCGAAGTCGACCGGGTCCGCCCCGCGCAGCAGCACCCCGGCGCCGGGGTGCCAGCGGCGCAGCTGGGCCGGCCGGTGCGAGTAGTAGGTGAAGAGGAAGTCCTCCACCGGGTGCTTTCCGCCGACCTTGCGGCGGGCCAGGTGCGGCGCCAGCCAGGCGTCCACCCGGGCCTCGTGCGCGGCCCGCCGGGCCTGCCAGTCGGCCGCGTCCAGGGCGGCGGCGGGAGCGAGGGCGGCGGTCACGGACCCCAGGGTACGACCGCCGCCCGTCCCCGCCTCAGGGCACGTCCACCCGCACCCCGGCGGAGAAGACCCCGCTGCGCAGCTCCAGCTGCTTCGGCTTCTGCATGCCGTGGACGGTGAAGACCAGTGGCAGCACCACCCGGTTGCCCGCCGCCACCGGCTGGGCGAAGACGTCCCGCCCCAGGTTCGCCAGCCGGGTGGCGTCCTCGTCGGCGCTCACCCAGTTTCCGCCCGGCAGGTAGGCCCGCTGGAGCTGGCCGTGCCAGGTCTGCTGTTCGGGCGTGACGTTGCGCACCCCCACGGTGGCCTGGCACTGCTGGCTGGCCACCTTCGCCGTGGCGCAGGTGATCCGGTAGACGGTGAACTCGAAGGACTTCTCCCGCAGCGGCGTCCCGAGCGGCCCGCTGGCGGTCTTCCCCGTCCAGGCGCCGCTGGTGGGCTGCTTGGTGGTGTCGATCGCGGCGACCCGCTGGGTGCCCGTCCAGACCGCGGCGAAGACCACCCCGGCCAGCACGGCCGCGGCGACGCCGACGGTCAGCCAGACCGGTGGGGTGCGGCGCCGTGCCGTGACGCCGGGCGTCGCCGGGCGCGGGTGGACCAGGCCCCCACCGGGCGCCTCGGGCCCTCCGGCGTACGCCGGCTGGCCGGCTGCCGTCGGCGCGGTACCGGTCGGTTCCACCCCGCCCCGCCGCCGGCGGGCCCGCTGCCACCACCAGATCCCGCCGGCGGCGAGCACCAGGAGCGCGGCCAGCGCGGCCGCCAGGACCGGCGTCCGGCGCCAGGTCGGCGTCGGGGTCACCTGGGCCGCCGGCGACGCCGGGGCGGCCTGCCAGGTCGCCGTCGCGCAGTCGTACGGACGGCTGCCGTCGCTGGTGAAGGCGCAGGCCGGTGCGGTGAGCGCCTGACCCGGGGCGGTGGCGGCGAGCGCCGTGTCCAGGGTGGTGGTGCTGCGGGCCGGCAGGGTCAGCCGCCAGGTCACCTCCCCGGTGCCGGTCCGGCCGGCGGGGCGGGTGGTGAGTCCGCCGGCGCTGACCGCCGTGGTCGACGCGCCGGGCGGCAGCTCCTGCCGGACCATCGCGCCGATCGGGGTGGCGCCGGTGTTGCGCACCTGGATCCGGTAGCCGGGCACCGGCGTCCCCGCCGGCGTGACGGTCACGGTCACCGGTGGGGCGGGCCGGGGCGCGCCCGGGTTGGCCGTGGTGGCCATCCCCGGGGCGGGTACCGCCGGTGTCACCGGGATCACCGCGCCGGTGGCCGCCGCTCCGGGCGCCGCCGGTCTGCCGGGCTCCGCGGGTCTGCCGGGCTCCGCCGGTGCCGGTCTGCCGGGCTCCGCCGGTGCCAGGTGCCCCGCCGGTCCGGGAAGCGCCGCCGGCCGGGTGGCCGCCGCCTCCGCTCCCGGCGTGGCGGTGACCTCCGCTCGCGGCGTCGCGGCCGCGGCCCGGGTCGGCGGAGCGGTCGTGGGTAGCGCCGGTACGGCGGCGAGGACGCCCAGGCAGTTCACGAACACGGCCAGCGCCCTGTGGTGTCGTCTCGATGCAGGCATACGAACGAACCTCCGGAGCTGAAACTATGGGCGGGCACCCTCCGCGCGGGTACGAAGTGCCGAACCCGGCCCGGGCCGGCGGCCAACGGCGTACGCTGCGCCGACGCGGGCGGCCGGTGTCCGCCGGCGGGGGAGCGGCGCGCCGGCGGCGGGATAGATTGGCCCCGTGCGTATCGCTCGTTTTGCTCATGCCAAGGGAATGTCGTTCGGGGTCGTCGAGGGCGAGCCGGAGGCCGGGCCGCAGGGCCTGACCATCGCCGAGATCGAGGGCCACCCGTTCGGGCAGGTCACGTTCTCCGGCGCCCGGTGGGCGCTCTCCGACGTCCGCCTGCTCTCACCGATCCTGCCCAGCAAGGTGGTCTGCGTCGGCCGCAACTACGCCGAGCACGCCGCCGAGCACGGCAGCGAGGTGCCGAAGGAGCCGCTGCTGTTCTTGAAGCCCTCCACCTCGGTGATCGGCCCGCGGGACGCGATCCGACTGCCGATCTTCTCCAAGCAGGTGGAGCACGAGGCGGAGCTGGCCGTGGTGATCGGGGCGCCGGGCGCGCGCCGGGCCGACCGGGCCGCCGCCGAGCGGGCCATCTTCGGCTACACCTGCGCCAACGACGTCACCGCGCGGGACCTGCAGCGCTCGGACGGGCAGTGGACCCGGGCCAAGGGCTTCGACTCGTTCTGCCCGATCGGGCCGTGGATCACCACCGGCCTGGACGTCTCCGACCTGGAGATCCGCTGTGAGGTGGGTCGCAACCCGGAGGAGATGGAGGTGCGCCAGCTCGGCCGGACCAGCGACATGGTCTTCGACGTGCCGGGCCTGGTGTCGTACATCTCGCACGTGATGACGCTGCTCCCCGGCGACGTGGTGCTGACCGGCACCCCGGCGGGGGTTAGCCCGCTCACCGAGGGGGATACGGTCACCGTCCGGATCGCGGGGATCGGTGAACTCACCAACCCGGTGGTACCGGTCGCCTGATCCGTCCGAGCCCTGTTTCCGCAGCTCACGGGCGGCTCGAGGGGTTGGATTTGGCCTCGCGGCACCGGGAGGGTAAAGTTCATTCCCGGCGCCGCAAGGGGCCAATGGGGTATGGGGTAATTGGCAGCCCGACTGATTCTGGTTCAGTTAGTCTAGGTTCGAGTCCTGGTACCCCAGCGCAGCCGGGGATTCACGAGAATCCCGGTCGCTGGATTTTGTCGGAGTTCGCTCCGCTCCCGTCAAGGGGGCGGAGCGGATCTCTGGTAGAGTGCAGTCTTCCCGCCCGAGAGGGTCGGGGAGGCAGATGAAGTTCTGGCCCCGTCGTCTAGCGGCCCAGGACGCCGCCCTCTCAAGGCGGTAGCGCCGGTTCGAATCCGGTCGGGGCTACAGCGCTGACAGCCCGCTCCACTCCGGTGGGGCGGGCTTCTTCGTGTCCCGGTTCGGCGTTCTCCCGCTGCCTCCCGGCCCGCTGGGCTGCCGGGCTCGGCGTCTCGCCCGCGCTCCGTGCCGGCCGTCAGCGGGGCGTACCGCCACCCGCCCCCGTCGTCGGGCCGGCAGCCGATGCCGCTAGACTATTCCCGCACCGCTCGTCAGGGCGGTGAAGCAGGAAAAGTGCCTGGCCCCGTCGTCTAGCGGCCCAGGACGCCGCCCTCTCAAGGCGGTAGCGCCGGTTCGAATCCGGTCGGGGCTACAGATCCGAACGGCCCGTCTCGCCCCGCGAGGCGGGCCGTCCGCCTTCCCAGGGCCGCCCCCCGATCGCCCTGCCGCCCCCTGCCTGCTGGACGCCCCCACCCCCCGTTGATCAAGAAGTTTGCGCACGGATCGGGGTCCGGCCCGTGCGCAAACTTCTTGGTCAACTCGGGCTTGGCGGGGTGACGCGGGGGCAGGGTGGGGAGGGTCAGAGGCCGGAGAGGCGTTGGCCGGCGCGGACGACGGCCATGGCGTGGCGTTCGCCGGGACGGCGACCGAGGCGCTCGATCGGGCCGGAGATGCTGATCGAGGCGATCACCCGGCCGGTCCGGTCGCGGATCGGGGCCGAGACGCTCGCCACACCCGCCTCCCGCTCGGCGACGCTCTGCGCCCACCCGCGGCGGCGCACCTCGGCCAGGGTGCGGCCGGTGAACTTGGAGCGCGGCAGCAGCGGCATCACCGCCTCCGGCGGCTCCCAGGCGAGCAGGATCTGCGCCGCCGATCCAGCCGTCATGGGCAGCACCGAGCCGACCGGCACGGTGTCCCGCAGGCCGCTGGCCCGCTCGGCTGCGGCCACGCAGACCCGCTCGTCGGCGCGGCGCAGGTAGAGCTGGGCGCTCTCCCCGGTGGCGTCGCGTAGCGCGGCCAGCAGCGGCTCCGCGGCCGTGAGCAGCACGTCCGGTGCGGCGTTGGCCAGCTCCCCGAGCCGGGGCCCGGGACGCCAGCGCCCCTGGGTGTCCCGGACCAGCATCCGGTGGATCTCCAGCGCCTGCGCCAGCCGGTGCGCGGTGGCCCGGGGCAGCTTGGTGCGTTCAACGAGTTCGGCCAGGCTGGCGCCGTCGACACAGGCGGCCAGGATGACCACCGCCTTGTCGAGGACGCCGACACCGCTCATACTGTGTCCCACAAGCCGAAACTTACCTCCCAGAATTTAGGATGTCCAGATGGTGGGAGTCACTCCTGAGCCGAGGACCCTGGCCGAGAAGGTCTGGGACGCGCACGTCGTACGGACCGCCCAGGGCGAGCCCGACCTGCTCTACATCGACCTGCACCTGCTGCACGAGGTGACCAGCCCGCAGGCGTTCGACGGTTTGCGGCTGGCCGGCCGCCGGATCCGCCGTCCCGACCTCACGCTCGCGACCGAGGACCACAACACCCCGACCGGCTACGACGACCCGTCGTTCCGGTCCCGCCGCGGCGACCTGCTCACCATCGCGGACCCGACCTCCCGTACGCAGATCGAGACGTTGCGCCGCAACTGCGCCGAGTTCGGCGTCCGGCTGCACCCGCTCGGCGACGAGAACCAGGGCATCGTGCACGTCATCGGCCCGCAGTTGGGCGTCACCCAGCCCGGCATGACGATCGTCTGCGGCGACTCGCACACCGCCACCCACGGCGCCTTCGGCGCGCTGGCCTTCGGCATCGGCACCAGTGAGGTGGAACACGTCCTGGCCACCCAGACGCTGCCGCAGGCCCGCCCGAGGACGATGGCGGTGAACGTCACCGGGCGGCTCGCCCCCGGCGTCACCGCGAAGGACCTGGTCCTCGCGCTGATCGCCCAGGTGGGCACCGGCGGCGGGCGCGGCCACATCGTGGAGTACCGGGGCGAGCCGATCCGCGCGCTCTCCATGGAGGGGCGGATGACCGTCGCCAACATGTCCATCGAGTGGGGCGCCAAGGCCGGCCTGATCGCGCCGGACGAGACCACGTTCGCGTACCTCAAGGGGCGGCCGCACGCGCCGCAGGGCGCCGACTGGGACACCGCGGTGGCGTACTGGCAGACGCTGCCCACCGACGAGGGGGCGACCTTCGACGCCGAGGTGACCCTCGACGCCAGCCGGATCACCCCGTTCGTCACCTGGGGCACCAACCCCGGTCAGGGCGCCCCGCTGGCCGCGGCCGTGCCGGACCCGGAGGAGTTCGTCACCGACTCCGAGCGGGCCGCCGCCCGTCGGGCCCTGGAGTACATGGCCCTGACCCCCGGCACCCCGCTGCGTGACCTCGCCGTCGACGTGGTCTTCGTCGGCTCCTGCACCAACGGCCGGCTGGAGGACCTGCGGGCCGCCGCGGACGTGCTTCGCGGGCACAGGGTGGCCGACGGGGTGCGGATGCTCGTCGTCCCCGGCTCGGCCGCCGTGCGCGAGGCCGCCGAGGCGGAGGGGCTGGACAAGGTCTTCGCCGACGCCGGCGCCGAGTGGCGCTTCGCCGGCTGCTCGATGTGCCTGGGGATGAATCCCGACACGTTGCGGCCGGGCGAGCGCTCCGCGTCGACCTCCAACCGCAACTTCGAGGGCCGGCAGGGCCGGGGCGGGCGTACCCATCTGGTCTCCCCGCCGGTCGCCGCCGCCACCGCCGTGGTCGGCCGGCTGGCCGCCCCCGCCGACCTGTAGAGAAGGGCACCATGGACAGGTTCACCACCCACACCGGCGCGGCCGTGCCGCTGCGCCGTTCCAACGTGGACACCGATCAGATCATCCCGGCCGTGTACCTCAAGCGGGTGACCCGGACCGGTTTCGCCGACGGACTCTTCAACGCCTGGCGGGAGGACCCGACATTCGTCCTCAACGATCCCGCGTATTCCGGTGCGTCGATTCTCGTGGCTGGCCCCGAGTTCGGTACGGGATCCTCCCGGGAGCACGCTGTCTGGGCGCTGCGCGACTGGGGGTTCCGGGCGGTGATCTCCCCCCGGTTCGGTGACATCTTCCGCGGCAACGCGCTGAAGGAAGGGCTCCTTCCGGTCGAGCTGGAATTGAAGGCGGTGGAGGAGATCTGGGATCGGGTCGAGGCCGAGCCGACCACCCCGGTCACCGTCGACCTGACCGCCCGGGAGGTCCGGGTCGGCGAGTCCACCTGGTCGTTCCCGCTGGACGACCACAGCCGCTGGCGGCTGATGGAGGGCCTGGACGACATTGGACTAACCCTCCGGCACGACGCCGAGATCGGCGCGTACGAGACGACCCGGCCGCCGTTCCTGCCCGCCGTCGCATAGCCGTACGCCCGACCGTTGCACGGTTTTCGCCCTCACCGGACCACCCGGTGGGGGCGAATCCGTTACGACACAAGGGCTTTTTTCCATCGAATGTTTGTGTCCCGGCAGCACAGGGCATACCGTGCGCGCAGAATGGCTCGCGTCGAGTCAGTTGCACAATCGGGAGGAAGTCGTGAACAAGGCCGAGCTCATCGAGGCGCTCGCCGCTCGCCTGGGGGACCGGAAGGCGGCGACGGCGGCGCTCGACGCGGTCCTCGCCGAGGTCCAGTCGGCGGTTACCAAGGGCGACAAGGTGGCGATCACCGGATTCGGATCGTTCGAAAAGCGTGCCCGGGCCGCCCGAACAGCGCGCAATCCGCGTACCGGTGAGGCGGTGAAGGTCAAGAAGACGTCCGTCCCGACCTTCCGTCCCGGCGCCGGGTTCAAGGAGATGGTGGCCAGCGGCAAGGTGCCGAAGGTCGCCGCCCCGGCGAAGAAGACGGCCGCCGCGGCCGCCGCCAAGACCACCGGCGCGAAGGCGGCCGGCGCGAAGGCCGCCGGCGCGAAGGTCGCCGGGGCGAAGGCGGCCGGGGCCAAGAAGACCACCGCCGCCGCCGCCAAGAAGACCGCCGCGGCGAAGGCCACCAAGACCACCGCCGCCAAGGCCACCACGGCCAAGGCCACCACCAAGAAGGCCGCCCCGGCGAAGAAGACCGCCGCGGCGACCAAGGCCGCCACGAAGACCACGGCCGCGAAGAAGACCACCGCCAGCAAGAGCGTGGCGGCCAAGAAGGCGCCCGCCAAGAAGGCACCGGCCAAGAAGGCCGCCGCCAAGCGCTGAACCACCGCGTACGACGAAAAGGGCGCCCACCGCGACGGTGGGCGCCCTTTCCGCGTGCCGGTGTTCAGAGCCGGTCGGCGGCGACCAGCCGGTCGGCGGCGAAGGCGAGCAGCCACCCGCCGCCCTTCGGGGTGGTGAAGTCGTCCGCCCGCCCGGTCAGCCGCTCCAGGGCCCCCGGGATCACCTTGCCCTGGCTGCACACCCCGACCGGTTCGCCGGTGGCGGCCAGGCCCGCCAGCCGGGCCGCGGCGGCCAGCGCGCACTCGTCGGGCTGCTGGCCCGGCGCCGGCTCGTCCAGGTCCCCGCAGATCTCGATCGGCAGGTCCAGCAGGGCGGCCGTCGGGTCGAGGGTCTGTACGCACCGGCGCGGCGACGCCGACAGCAGCCGGGTCGGGCGGACCATCGCCACCAGCGGGGCCAGCGCAGCGGCCTGCGCCCACCCTTCGGCGTCCAACGGGCGGCCGATGTCCGGGCCGGACCAGGTGGCCCGTCTGCCGGCGTGCGCGTGCCGGACCAGGGCGACCGTCCCGGTCACCCGCGGCAGCGCGGCGAACGCGGCCAGCACCTCCGCGTCGTGCGGATAGCTGACCAGCCGGATCGCCTCGTCGACGTCGAGCCAGCGCACGTCGTCGACCTCGGTGCCCGGCTGGAAGCCGCCCACGCCGACCGCCCGCATCGACCAGTAGTCGACCGTCTTCGGCAGCCCCTCGCTGCGGTAGCCGACGGTGGGGAGCCGGACCTGCGGCACCGCCCGCACGTCGGTCTCCTCGGCCACCTCGCGGACCGCCGCCAGCAGCGGGTGCTCCCCGCGTTCCAGCTTCCCCTTGGGCAGCGACCAGTCGCCGTAGCGGGGTCGGTGCACCAGGCAGACCTGCACCCCGCCGGCCGGCCGCCAGACCACCCCGCCGGCCGCCCGGATGCCGACCGGTCCGTCCTCCACCATCTGGCCACCCTACGTCCGGGCGACCCGCCGTACGGGCCGCTCAGCCCCCTCGGCGCACCGCCCGACGGTGCCCGCCACGTCCGGTGGACCGCGCCGGGCAGCCGGTCAGCCGGCGGTGCCGCCGACCCGGCGCAGCAGCAGCTCCTGGAGGTGACCCAGCGGCTCCTCCGGGGTGCCCGTACGGCGGGTCCAGCTGCCGTCGGCGGCCAGCTCGAACGCGTCCACGTCAGGCCCGAACGCGGTGCTCAGCGCGTGGTCCAGCTCGGCCCGGGCGACCGGGTCGCTCACCTGGACCAGCGCCTCCACCCGGCGGTCCAGGTTGCGGTGCATCAGGTCCGCCGAGCCCATCCAGAACTCGGCGTCGCCGTTGTTGCCGAACCGGAAGACCCGCGAGTGTTCCAGGAACCGGCCAAGGATCGACCGGACCCGGATGTTCTCCGACAGCCCCGGCACCCCGGGTCGCAGCGTGCACATGCCCCGGATCAGCAGGTCCACGTGGACGCCGGCCCGGGACGCCCGGTACAGCGCATCGGTGACCTCCTCGTCGACCAGCGAGTTCACCTTGAACTGCACCAGGCCGGGCATGCCCAGCCGGACGTGGGCGATCTCCCGTTCGATCCGCTCGACCAGGCCGCTGCGGATGCCCTGGGGCGCCACCAGCAGCCGCCGGAACGCGGTCTGCCGGCTGTACCCGGTGAGCACGTTGAACAGGTCGGTCAGGTCCGCGCCGATCTCCGGGTCGGCGGTGAGCACCCCGAAGTCCTCGTAGAGCCGGGCGGTCTTCGGGTGGTAGTTGCCGGTGCCGATGTGGCAGTACCGCCGGATCTGGTTGCCCTCCTGGCGTACCACCAGGGCGGTCTTGCAGTGCGTCTTGAGCCCCACCAGCCCGTAGACCACGTGGCAGCCGGCCCGTTCCAGGGTTCGCGCCCAGCCGATGTTGGCCACCTCGTCGAAGCGCGCCTTCAGCTCCACCAGCACCACCACCTGCTTGCCGGCGGCGGCCGCGTCGACCAGCGCGTCGACGATCGGGGAGTCGCCGGAGGTGCGGTAGAGGGTCTGCTTGATGGCGAGCACGTTCGGGTCGGCGGCAGCCTGCTCGATGAAGCGCTGCACGCTGGTCGCGAACGAGTGGTACGGGTGGTGCACCAGCACGTCGCCGTCGCGCAGGGTGGCGAAGACGCTGCGCGGCACCTCGCCCTCGGCGAGCCGGGGATGGGTGGCCGGTACGAACGGCGGGTCCTTCAGGTCGGGCCGGTCCGCCTCGCCGTAGAGCTGCCACATCGCGGAGAGGTCGAGCAGGCCGGGTACCCGCAGCACGTCCTGGTCGTCCATGTCGAGCTCGCGGACGAGCAGCTCCAGCATGTGATCGGAGATGGAGGCGGCGACCTCCAGGCGTACCGGCGGGCCGAAACGGCGCCGGGCCAGCTCCCGTTCCAGCGCCTGGAGCAGGTCCTCGTCCCGGTCCTCGTCGACCTCCACCTCGGCGTTGCGGGTGACCCGGAACAGGTGGCACTCCACCACCTGCATGCCGGAGAAGAGCTGGCCGAGGTGCACCGAGATGAGCTCCTCGACCGGCAGCATCCGCAGCCCCGGCTGGTCCCGGCCCACCCGGACGAAGCGGGGCACGTTGTTCGGCACCTTGACCCGGGCGAACAACTCCGAACCGCCGTCCGGGTCGCGGACCGCCACGGCCAGGTTCAGCGATCGCCCGGAGATGTACGGGAACGGGTGCGCCGGGTCGACGGCGAGCGGGGTGAGCACCGGGAAGATGTGCTCCCGGAAGTACGTGCGCAGCCGCTCCCGCTCCGGGTCGTGCAGCTCGGCCCAGCGCAGGATCCGGATGTTCTCCTCGGCCAGCTTCGGCAGCACGTCGTCGACGAAGCAGGCGGCGTGCCGGCCGACCAGGTCGGCGGTCCGCTCGGAGATCAGCTCCAGCTGGGTGCGCAGCGGCAGCCGGTCGCCGCCCCGGACCGGCAGGCCGGCGGAGAGGCGGCGCTTCAGCCCGGCCACCCGGACCATGTAGAACTCGTCGAGGTTGCTGGCGAAGATGGCCAGGAACTTGGCCCGCTCCAGCAGCGGGGTGCGCCGGTCCTCGGCCAGGGAGAGCACCCGGGCGTTGAAGTCGAGCCAGGAGAGCTCCCGGTTGAGGAAGCGGTCCTCCGGCAGCGGCGGGGCGGCCGGCCGCGCGTCCGGGCCGGTGGGCGGGGCCGGCCGGTCGCCCGGGTCGAGCACCTCGTCCAGCCCGGCGGAGGCGCCCGCGGCGCTCGCCTCGGGGCTGCCGGGCGCGGTGACCACGGTCTCGTCGGGCGTACGGGGGGTGCGGAAACGGCCGTCGGAGCCGCGGCGTCGGCTGCCGTTGCGGGGACCGGTCGGGTCGGCGGCGTGGGGTGGGCTGGCGGGGTGTTCGCGAGGGGAGCTCACCCGCTCATAATCACCCGATTCCGGTGAACGCAAAATGAACTCGGGCCAGGTTGATCACGCCATGGTCGGCAACGTCACGCGGACGACCGCTCCGTCCGGATCGGTTTCCACCCGCAACCGCTGCCCGAGCCGGAGCAGGCGCAACCCGGAGGCGTCGAAGGCTGGCGCGGGGAAGGCCAGTTCGGTGCCGTCGTCCAGGAGCAGCACGCCGGTGCGGGTCGCCGCGTCGAAGGTCGCCACCGTGCCCTGCATGCCAGCACCGTACACCGGCAGGTCAGCCCGGGCGGCCCGCCGGCTGCCCGGCCAGGGCGGCGGTGCGCGGCCCGAGCCCGAGCCGGGCCGCGGCCGCCAGGTCGGCGGCGGTGTCCACGTCCCGGCGCAGGGTCGGCCAGTCACCGGTCAACGGCAGCGCGCCGCTGGCCCGGTGCGCCGCCGCCGAGCCGACTCCGAACCGGGGGTCCAGCGGCACGCCGGGCGGCGCGGCCAGCAGCACCGTGCCGGTTCCCGGGGCGTCGGCGACGAACCGGCGTACCCCCGGGCCGGCGGTGGCCGCGTGCAGCGCGGCGGCCAGCTCCGTCGGGCGCAGCGCCGGCAGGTCCGCGGTGAGTCCCGCCACCCGTATCCCGGCGCCGCCGCCGGCCGCCGTGGCGAGCCGGGCGCCGTGCCGGAAGGCGGCGTTGAGCCCGGCGTCCGGCGCGTCCGGGACCACCCGGGCGCCCGCGGCCGCCGCGGTGGCCGCCACCGCCGGGTCGTCGGTGACCACCAGGACCTCGGCGACCGCCGCGCACGCCCGCACCGCGCGGACCGTGTCGGCCACCAGGGCCAGCGCCAGCTCCTCGTGGGGTACGACCGGCAGCGCGCCCCGCAGCCGGCTCTTCGCCGCGCCGAGGCGCTTCACCGGCACCACCACGGTCCAGGTCGGCTGACGCACGCCGACAATCCTGCCAGCGTCTCCGGCGGTACCCTCACTGGCCGTACCCGGACCGAGCAGGCATGATTTCGGCTGCGGGCCGCACCGGCGGGTGCGGCGCGTGGGGGCGGGGCGACGAGGAGGCAGGGTGACACGGCGCAGGCTGGGGTTCTGGCCACGGTTCGCCGTGGCGCTGGTCAAGCCGGTGATGCTGCTCTGGACCCGGCGCACCTGGCACGGCGCGGAGCAGCTCCGCCGCGACGGCGGAATCATCATCGTGCCGAACCACCTGTCGCACGCCGACCCGCTGGTCTCCGCGCACTTCATCTACGACGCGGGCCGCTGGCCGCAGTACCTCGGCAAGGCGAGTGTCTTCCGGGTCCCGGTGATCGGCTGGATCCTGCACCGCTGCCGGCAGATCCCGGTGGAACGGGGCTCGGTCGACGCGGTCAAGTCGCTCGACAAGCTGATCGCCGCCCTCGACGAGGGGGGCGCGGTGGTGATCTACCCGGAGGGCACCACCACCCGCGAGCCCGACCTGTGGCCGATGAAGGGCAAGACCGGGGCGGCCCGGCTGGCGCTGGCCACCGGCGCGCCGGTGATCCCGGTGGCGATGTGGGGGCCGGAGGAGTTGTTCGACCCCCGGACCACCCGGTTCGGGCTGCGCCCGCGCACTCCGGTGACGGTGGTCGCCGGCCCGCCGATCGACCTGAGCCGGTGGGCGGGCGCCACACCGAGCCGGGCGGTCCTCGAGGAGATGACCGACGAGATCATGCTGACCCTGCGCGACCTGCTCGCCGGCATCCGGGGTGGCACGCCACCGCCGCTCTGGGAACGTCCCGCCCGTCCGCGTACTCCCGAGGTGACCGAATGAGCCATGTCGCGGTCCTGGGGGCCGGTTCCTGGGGGACCGCCTTCGCCAAGATCCTCGCCGATGCGGGACGGGACGTCACCGTCTGGGCCCGGCGCGAGTCGGTGGCCGAGGCGATCCGGACCCACCGGCGCAACCCCGACTACCTGCCCGACCTGCGGCTGCCGGAGCGGGTCACCGCGACCGGCGACGCCGGCAAGGCCATCTCCGGCGCGGAGCTGGTGGTGCTCTCCGTACCGTCGCAGACGCTGCGCGGCAACCTCGCCGAGTGGGCCGGGCACCTCGCCCCGGACGCCACCCTGGTCTCCCTGATGAAGGGCATCGAGCTGGGCACCACCCGGCGGATGAGCGAGGTCATCGTGGAGACCGCCGGGGTCACCTCGGACCGGGTGGTGGTGGTCTCCGGCCCCAACCTGGCCCCGGAGATCGCCGCCGAACAGCCCGCGGCGACGGTGGTCGCCGGCACCGACTCCCGCCGCGCGGCGCTGGTCCAGTCGTCGATCCGGACGCCGTACTTCCGGCCGTACACCAACGACGACGTGATCGGCTGCGAGCTGGGCGGGGCGGTGAAGAACGTGATCGCCCTGGCGTACGGGATCGCCACCGCGATGGGCTTCGGCGACAACACCCGGGCGATGCTGATGACCCGCGGCCTGGCCGAGACCGCCCGGCTGGGCGTGGCGCTCGGCGCCGACCCGATCACCTTCGCCGGCCTGGCGGGAATGGGCGACCTGGTCGCCTCCTGCTCCTCGCCGCTGGCCCGTAACCGCACCTTCGGCGAGCACCTGGGTCGGGGGGAGACCCTGGAGCAGGCGCAGGCCGCGACCCGGCAGACCGCCGAGGGCGTGAAGAGCTGCCTGGCCATCCGGGACCTGGCCCGGGCGCACGGGGTGGAGATGCCGATCACCGAGCAGATCGAGCGGATCTGCCACGAGGGGATGGACCCCCGACTGGCGGTGGACGCCCTGATGAGCCGTACCGCGAAGCCGGAGTCGTACGAGTGAGCGCCGGCGAGTGGCACGACGGCACCCGGTGCGTGCACGCCGGGCTGCCCGAACCGACCCCCGGCGCGCCGTTCCTGCCCGGGCCGGTCTTCGCCGCGCCGTACCACCTCGACCCGTGGCAGGGGCCGGCCGGCGCGGTCAACGGCTACGGCCGGCCGGACAACCCCACCCGGCGCCTGCTGGAGGCGGCGATCGGCGAGCTGGAGGGGGGCGACTGCCGGGTCTTCGCCAGCGGGCAGGCGGCCATCACCGGCCTGCTGCTGGCCGTGCTGCGCCCCGGGGACACCGTCTTCCTCCCCGCCGACGGGTACTTCCCGGTACGGGCCTTCGCCACCGCCACCCTGGAGGGGATCGGGGTCCGGGTCCGGTTCGTGCCGACCGCGGGGCCGTACCCGTCGTTCGACGGGGTGCGGATGGTGCTGCTGGAGACCCCGGCCAACCCTGGCCTGGACGTGGCCGACGTGGCCGCCCTCGCCGAGGCGGCGCACGCCGCCGGGGCGCTGGTGGCGGTCGACAACACCACCGCCACCCCGCTCGGGCAGCGCCCGCTGGACCTCGGTGCGGACCTCGTGCTCGCCTCCGGCACCAAGGCGCTGACCGGCCACTCCGACCTGCTGCTCGGCTACGTGGCGTCCCGCTCCGCCGAGCTGCTGGAGACGGTCACCGCGTGGCGGACCACCACCGGCGCGGTCCCCGGCGCCTTCGACGCCTGGCTGGCGCACCGGTCACTGGCCACCCTGGACCTGCGGCTGGCCCGGCAGACCGCCAACGCGGCGGCCGTCGCCGAGCTGCTCGCCGGGCGGGCCGACGTGACCGGGCTGCGCTGGCCCGGCCGGCCGGAGGACCCGGCGTACCGGGTGGCCTCAACGCAGATGCGCCGGATGCCCGGGGTGCTCTCCTTCGACCTCGGCGATGCCGACCGGGTGGCCCGCTTCATCGAGGCATCCCGGCTGGTCGCCGCCGCGACGTCCTTCGGTGGCCTGCACACCACGGCCGACCGGCGGGCGCAGTGGGGCGACGACACCGCGCCGGGCTTCGTCCGGCTCTCCTGCGGGGTGGAGGACACCGCCGACCTGCTGGCCGATCTGACCGCCGCGCTGGACACCGCGGGGCAGTGTCGTCGGTTATCGTGATCCCGGCCCGCGTGGGCCCTCGACCCGAGGAGGTGAGTCCGATCCGCCAGACACCAGGACCGGCGCTCCCCTCCGAGTCCCCGTCGCCACGGTAGCGACGGCGGGAGCGCCGACGAGCGTTCCCGAAGGGTTTGCCATGGCAACGTCCCCGTTCCACCCCGACCGTCCCGCCCTCGTCCAGCGGCTGCGCGCCGCCGGCTGCGTCTACGCCGAGGACGAGGCGCAACTGCTCATCGCCGCCGCCGACTCGCCCGACGCGCTGACCACGCTGGTGCAGCGCCGGGTCGACGGCCTGCCGCTGGAACACGTGCTCGGCTGGGCCGAGTTCTGCGGGCTGCGGGTCGCCGTCGACCCCGGTGTGTTCGTACCCCGTGGTCGTACCGCCCTGCTGGTGGCGGCCGCGGTGGCGGTCACCGGGCCGGCGCCCGCGGTGGTCGACCTCTGCTGCGGGTCCGGAGCCACCACGGTGGCGCTGGCCGCCCGGCTCGCCCCGCGCTGGCTCGCCGCCGTCGACGTCGACCCCGCGGCGGTGGCCTGCGCCCGGCGCAACCTTGCCGGCCGCGACGTGTCGGTCCTCCACGGCGACCTGTACGACCCGCTGCCGCCGCGCTGGCGCGGCAAGCTCGACCTGGTGGTGGCGAACGCCCCGTACGTCCCGACGGCGGCCGTGGCGCTGCTGCCGCCGGAGGCGCGGCTGTACGAGGCGCCGGTGGCGCTGGACGGCGGGGTCGACGGGCTGGCCGTGCTCCGCCGGGTGGCGGCCGGCGCGGTGGACTGGCTGGCCCCCGGCGGTCACCTGGTGGTGGAGATCAGCGACAGCCAGGCGGAACCGCTCTGCGCGGCCATGGCGGCGCTCGGCCTGGACCCGCGGGTGCAGCGCGCCGAGGAGTGGGAGGCGACCGTCGTCGCCGCCCGCCGGCCGGGCTGATGTCGGGCTGAGGCCCGAGGCCGTCCGCTCACTGTCATGTCCGCCGCCGGCTCCTGAACCGGGTCCCTGCCGGCCGGCACTTCGCCCGGCTGGCGTGGCGGTGGCGTCGGGCGGGAACTAACCTCGCATCAGGCTCGGGCGGGAGGCGTCGGATGGGCAGCACGGATGTGCCGGTGGTGGTCGGCCTCGACAACGGCGGGACGAGCGACAACGCCACCGTGCTGACCCTGGACGGACGGTTCCTGGTCGACGGGCTGCTGGAGATCCCGAGCGAGGTGGGCGACGGCCCGGAGGCGGCGATCGAGGCGCTGGCCCGGGCCCTGGACGGGGTGCTGGCCCACACCGGGGTGCCGCGCGCGCTGGTCCGCGCCGTCGGGCTGGACACGCCGGGGCCGGCGAGCGCGACGGGGGTGATCTCGTCCCGGGGCTCGACCAACTTCTCCCAGCCTGCCTGGCACGGCTTCGACGTGCGGGGCGCGCTGGAGCGCCGGCTCGGCCTGCCCGTGGTCTACCACAACGACGGAAACGCCGCCGCGCTCTACGCGCACCACGTCCACTTCGGAGCGGACGCGATGAGCCGGTCGTCGGTGGCGGCGATCGTCGGCACCGGCCTGGGCGGCGGGGTGGTGGAGAACGGCCGGGTGGTCACCGGCGCGGCCGGGATGGCCGGCGAGTTCGGGCACGTCCACATCCCGCTGACCGGGCTGCTCGCCCCCGAACAGCCGGTGCCGACCTGCGCCTGCGGCTTCGCCGGGGACGCGGAGAGCGTCGCCTCGCTGACCGGCATCCGGCGCAGCCTGCTGCCGTACTGGCTCGGTCGGCACCCCGACCACCCGCTCGCCGCCGAGCCGGCCGACCGGGCCGCGAAGCTGCTGCGCGGGTACGCCGAGCGCGGTGACATGCTGGCCCGTGAGGTCTTCGCCCAGCAGGCGGCGGCGCTCGGCCGGCTCTTCACCATCGCGGCGAACTTCACCGACCCGCACGCGTACTTCGTGGGGGGCGGCGTGGTGGAGGCGGCGCCGGAGTTCCGGGAGTGGTTCCTGGCGACCGTGCGCGAGCACACCGTCCTCCGCGAAGAGCAGGCCGCGGTCGCCACCTTCGACCTGGTGCCGGACCGGGACATGGCCGGCGCCCGGGGCGTGGCGATCGCGGCGCTGGAGGCGTTGCGCGCCGAGCCGCCGGCCCGGGCGGTGGTCGGCGCCTGACGGAGCCGCCCCCGGCCCGCTCAGCGGCGGGGCGGCGCGGCGGCGAAGGCGGTCCAGGCGGCGGGCGGGAAGAGCAGCACCGGCCCGGTCGGGTCCTTGGAGTCGCGGACCGCGACCCGGCCCGGTACGGCGGCCAGCTCGACGCAGGCACCCTGGTCCCCGCTGTGGCTGCTCTTGCGCCAGGCAGCCGCGGCCAGTGCCGCGCTGATCGTCGGTGTCATGGTCCTACCGTCCCTTCAACAGTTGCAGCAGCTGGTCGCGGCTGTCCGTCGGGCTGAGCGCGACGGTCCGCAGGTGTTCCATGATCTTGGTGCAGGTACGCAGGTCATGCGGGCGGTCGAGGACCATCTGCCCGGCGACGGTCTCCACAGAGGCGATGAGCGGGTCCTCCGGGTCGGCGAACTCGAGGATGTGCAGCGAGCCGCGGGTGCCCCGGTGGTAGCCGGCCGACAGCGGGATCACCTGGACCGTGACGTTCGGCAGCTCGGACATCTTGAGCAGATGTCGCAGCTGGGCGTCCATCACCGTCCGGTCGCCGACCGGGCGGAGCAGCGCGCCCTCGTCGATGATCGCGTCGAAGATGGGCGGGTCGTCGGCGGTGATCCGGTGCTGACGGTCCAGCCGGAGCTTGACCCGCTGCTCGACCTGGTCGTCGCCGAGGGTGTGCGGGCCGCCGCGCATCACCCCGCGGATGTAGTCGGCGGTCTGGAGCAGGCCCGGCACCACCGAGGGCTCGAAGTTGGCGATGCCGGTCGCCTCCGCCTCCAGGGCGATGAAGTCGATGGTGCGCTTGTCCAGCAGGTGCGAGTACGGCACCCACCAACCCGGCTTGCGGGTGTCCTTGGCCAGCTGCACCGCGGCGGCGATGTCGTCCGGCCCCACCCCGTACAGGTTGAGCAGCGCGCGCACGGTGGCCGGGTTCACCAGGGTCTGCGCGTTCTCGTACCGGGACAGGGTGCTGCGGGTGCTGTTGATCTCGTGGGCGGCGGCCTCCAGGGTGAGGCCGGCCGCCTCGCGGTGGGTCCGCAGGGCGATGCCGAGTCGGCGGGCCCGGGCGGTCTTCGGAGCCATACGTCGATGGTGACATATGTCTGCGGGAACGTGTGCATGAGAGAACGCCGATGAGAGTTGCATTCACGCCTGTCCACCTGTCAACCTGCGATGGCGTCCTCACCAACGGTTGTCGTGGCGACGGCGAGGGTGAGCGACCGAAGGGGATGGGGCGCGTGGCGATCGGGTTTACTCCCCCGTACCCGATCGCCACGTGCCACCGCCACCGACCGTCGCGGAGGGGCTCGGGAATGAGGGTGACCGGATGTCGGGATGGGCGGCGATGACCCGCTTCCTGGTGGTGCTGACCGACGTCCGGCCCGTCGAGGGCGAGTTCCGTGACGAACGCAGCTGCCCCGAGCGGCGCCGCCAGGTGGTGGGCACCAGTAGCCGCGAGGCCGCCGACCGGATCGCCGGCGCGTTCATGGCGCTGGGCATGGTCCGCGCCGGGCGGCAGCGGGTGAAGGTCATCGCGGTGGGCCGGCGGCCCGGCCCGGCTGTTCCGGTCACCGACTGACCGTCACGCACCGTATCGGTACGGACGACCGGTTGCGAGGGACCCCCGGGTCCTCCCGGGTATCACCATCGGGTCGCGGCCACCCACAGTAAGGTCAACCGGGTGAGCCGCTGGCGGCTCCGCAGTCGCGTACCGAGAGGTGACCCAGTGACCACCCCAGGCAAGACCCGCGTGGCGATCGTCTTCGGCGGTCGCAGCCCCGAGCACGGCATCTCCTGCGTCAGCGCCGGCAGCGTGCTCGGCGCGCTCGACCCGGACGAGTTCGAGGTGGTGCCGGTCGGCATCACCCGCCAGGGGCAGTGGGTGCTGACCAGCGGTGACCCGGGGCAGCTCTCGATCCAGGCGCGCAAGCTGCCGGAGATCACCGCCGGCTCCGGGGCCGAGGTGGTGCTCCGCGCCGACCCCACCGCCGGTGGGCTGATGGTGCTCGACCCGACCGAGGGTCCCCGGGCGCTGGCCGACGTGGACGTGGTCTTCCCGGTGCTGCACGGCGCGTACGGCGAGGACGGCACCATCCAGGGCATGCTGGAGATGGCCGACATCCCCTACGTCGGTGCCAACGTCTTCGCCTCCGCCGCGGCGATGGACAAGGAGTTCACCAAGAAGCTCTGCGCCGTCGAGGGCATCCCGGTCGGGCCGTACGCGGTGCTGCGCAACGGCATGACGCTGAGCGAGCAGGACAAGGAGCGCCTCGGCCTGCCCGTCTTCGTCAAGCCGTCCCGGGCCGGGTCGTCGTTCGGCATCACCAAGGTCGACGACTGGGCGCAGCTCGACGCCGCCGTCGCGACCGCCCGCGAGATCGACACGAAGGTGCTGGTGGAGGCCGCGATCGTCGGCCGGGAGATCGAGTGCGGCGTGCTGGAGGGCGAGGCCGGCGGTGTGCCCGAGGCGTCCGTCCTGGCCGAGGTGCGGGTCGTCTCCGGGCACGACTGGTACGACTTCGAGGCGAAGTACATCGACGACGCCTGCGAGTACGACATTCCCGCCGGGCTGCCCGACCACGTCACCCGCCAGGTGCAGGAGTACGCCACCCGCGCCTTCACCGCGCTGGACTGCTCCGGCCTGGCCCGGGTCGACTTCTTCGTCACCCCGGAGCTGGACGTCTACCTCAACGAGATCAACACGATGCCCGGCTTCACCCCGACGTCGATGTTCCCGAGGATGTGGGCCGCCGCCGGCCTGGAATACCCGAAGCTGGTCAACCGCCTCATCCGCACCGCCCTCCACCGCTGACCACCCCGACCCCATCACCACGCTCATTCACGGAAAGAGTGGACTCCCGGGCCCGGGAAGCCACTCTTTCCGTGCATGTGCACCCCGGAAGGCGGGGGTGGGGTGGGTCAGGCGCGGCAGCCGGCGGGTGGGGTGCCGCCGGAGGGAACGGCGGCGATGATGGTGTCGGCGATCGGCGGCGCCCACTGCAGGGCCTGGCCGTACGAGCGCGGCACCCGCAGGGTGACCGGGGTCTCCCGGTCCACCGTGGTGAGGACCGTGGCGTCGGTCTCCTCCTTGGCGAACCAGCAGACCTTGTTGACCGTCCAGACGTCGTCGGTCGCCCCGACCGTGGGCGAGGCCCCGCCGCAGGACACCGTCACCGCCGGGTCGCCGTACGCGACGTTCTGCTCGGGCCCCGCGCTGACCGGCCGCTGGGCCAGGTCCCGGATCGTGTCGGGGAGCTGCGAGACCAGCGCCCGGCACACCGTGGCGGGCCGCGCGGCCAGGGCCGGCGCGGCCATCTCGACCGGCCCGGTGGCCTGCGGGCGGGCCGAGGTCACGGTGGGGCTCGGCGCCGCGGACGGGGAGTCCGGCGCCAGCTTCGCGACGGCCACCGCGGCCACCGCCACGGTCACCGGGACCGCGACCAGGGTGGCCACCAGGGCGGCCCGACGGGTCGACCGGTCCCAGCCGGAAGCCTTGCCGGGCCGGCGGGCGGACGCCGTCGCGGCGTCGGGAGCGGGGGTGGAAGTCTTCTCGTCCACTTACAGGCGCACCACCGAACACGTGAGGGTGCGGGTGATCCCGGGCACCATCTGCACCTTGCTGACGATGAGTTTGCCGAGCTCGTCGACGGTGTTCGCCTCGGTGAGGACCACCACGTCGTACGGCCCGGTGACGGCGTCGACCCGTACCACGCCGGCGAGGTCCGAGATCAGCCCGGCCACGTCACGCGCCCGCCCGACCTCGGTCTGGATGAGGATGTACGCCTGTACCACGACTCGACCTCCGTCCGTCGCCGCCCCGGGGCGGCCCGAAGGGTGAAACTACCCTACGGAGCAGGCGTGATCCCTATCGGTGGTCGAGGGGAAGCAGTGAGCGAGCGTGGCGAGAGGATGACATGAGTGTCGCGGGTGTCGGCGAGTTCGGTCTGATCGACCGGGTGACCGCCCGACTGACGTACGGCCCGACCTGCCTGCTCGGCCCAGGCGACGACGGGGCCGTGGTGGCCGCCCCGGACCGGCGGGTGGTCGCCTCCACCGACGTGCTGGTCGAGGGGCGGCACTTCCGGCGGGACTGGTCCAGCGCCACGGACGTGGGGCACCGGGCGGCGGCGGCCAACCTGGCCGACATCGCCGCGATGGGGGCCACCCCGACGGCGCTGCTGGTCGCCCTCTGCATGCCGGCGGAGCTGGAGACGAGCTGGGCCGAGGGGCTGGCCGACGGGCTGGGCGCGGAGGCCGGCGCGGTCGGGGCGAGCGTCGTCGGCGGGGACATGTCCGCCAGCCCGACCCTGACCATCGCGGTCACCGCCCTCGGCGACCTGGACGGGCACCCGCCGGTGGTCCGCTCGGGCGCCCGGCCCGGGGACGTCCTCGCGCTGGCCGGCCGGACCGGGTGGGCCGCCGCCGGGCTGACCGTGCTCTCCCGCGGCTTCCGCACCCCCCGGGTGCTGGTCGAGGCGTACCGGCGGCCGGAGGTGCCGTACGCGGCCGGGCCGCACGCCGCCCGCCTCGGCGCCACCGCCATGATCGACGTCTCGGACGGGCTCCTGGCCGACCTGGGGCACGTGGCGAAGGCCAGCGGGGTCGGTCTCGACGTGCACCGGGCCGCCTTCGAGGTGCCCCGGCAGATGGGCGACGCCGCGCAGGCGCTCGGCGTCGACCCGTACACCTGGATCCTCGGCGGGGGCGACGACCACGCGCTGGCCGCGACCTTCCCCCGGTCGGTGGCCCTGCCCGCCGAATGGCGGCCGATCGGCCGGGTCGTCGAGGGCGCCGGGATCACGGTCGACGGCGCGCCCTACCAGGGACCGGCCGGCTGGGACCACTTCCGGTCAACTACCCGCCCATGAATGGGTAGGCTTGCAGGTCAGTCCCCCTGCTGGATGCAGGGTGATGCCGCGTGCGGACGGTTGACTGCGCCCCAGCCCTCGACGCCGCGCTGGGCGATGTTGAGGGCCGCATTGTGATCGGCGTGGGCAACGACCCCGCACGACCGACAGTGGAAGGTTTCCTGGTCCGGCCGGTTCCGCTTGTCGCGGTGCCCGCAGCCGTTGCAGGTCTGGGAGGTGTACCGCGGGTCGACCTGGACCAGCGGTACACCTGCTCGGCGGGCCTTGTAGTCCAGGAAGCTGCCGAGTTGGTGGAACGACCACGAGTGGAGTGTGACCCGTTGGGGCTTGCGGAGCCGGACCCGTTCGCGGATCCCCGTCAGTTCCTCGACGGCGATGCCGCGACCGGTGCGTACAGCCTCGGTCACGATGGTCTTGGCGATGCGGTGGTTGACGTTCGCGGCGTGCCGCGCTTCCTTCTTGTTACGCCGGGCCAGCAGCCGCCGGGCCGACTTGGTGTCCTTCTCCTGCAACCGCTTGCGCAGCCGCAGCTGCCGCCGGCGGTAGCCGTTGAGCCGGTCGCCGGCGTAGCGAGTGCCGTCGGAGTCGTAGGCGATGTTGGCGATGCCCATGTCCACGCCGAGGAAGCCGGACGGGTCGATCAGTTCAGGTTCGGGCACCTCGACGGTGGCGTACAGGAACCACATGCCGTCCCGGAAGATCAGGTCCGACTCGCCGGTCTTGCTGGTGGCGATCGCCTTGAGCTGGTCGACGGACCCGGTATAGGCGACGCCCTTGAGCCGGCCGTGGGTGGTCCAGATGGACACGGTCCGGGCATCGGCCTGCCAGGACAGCATCCGGGCGTCATAGGGCTGGGCCGCGTTCCAGCGGAACCCGATCGGGTTGGTCCCGACGTTGCGGCGCCGCTTCGAGCCGGGCTTGCCGTAGTTGCCAGCTCGCAGGTTCGCCTTCAACGTGGCGTAGGCGTCGGAGACCTTCTTGATCACGTGCTGGGCCGCCTGGGCACCCAGGGCGTAGTCGGCCTTGATCCCGGCGTAGACGTGCTTACGCAGGTCGTAGTTCCGGTACGTCCCGGTCTCCCGGGCCACGGCCGCCACGTCCGACGCCGCCGTGTTGCACGCGCGCAGGGTCGCCTCCAACGCCGACGCCTGCTCGGGCGTCGGCAGCAGCTTCACCTGCACGACCAGCTTCACATGACCACCGTAGCTTCGGCCTACATCACTCAGATAGACCCAGGCTGCGCCACGAACACGGACCGCGCCTGCGCCGGTACCTCTGGGGCGCGCACCTGTGGTCCCCGTCGTACTTCGCCGGGACCTGCGGCGACGCACCACTCGCCGTGGTCAAGGAAATCAAAACCAGAAACGTCCCGGTCCGTAACGGCGTTCCCCCCCGGCCCCGAAGGACCGGGGTTCCGCCTTAAGCAACTGCTGAATCGGCCTCAGCCGGGCGGCGTGGCGTGCCGGCGGTCCGGGAGAGGCGTCCGCCACGTCCGGTGACCGGCACCCGGAGGGCGGGCCGCGCCGGTCGTACCCTTCTCCGGTGAGTGAGATCGAGATCCAGCCGCTGGCGTTCGACTCGCCGGTGGCGCAGTCGCTGATCCGGGCCGCCCTGGCCGACCTGGGCGAGCGCTACGGCGGCAGCGGTGACGAGACGCCGGTGGACGCGGCCGAGTTCGTGCCGCCGCACGGCGCGTTCCTCGTCGCCCACCTCGACGGCGAGCCGGTCGGCTGCGGCGGCTGGCGCGGCCACGGCGACGACACCGCCGAGCTGAAGCGGATGTACACCGCGCCGGCCGCCCGTGGGCGGGGGGTCGCCCGCGCGGTGCTCGCCGCGGTGGAGGAATCGGCCCGGCTGCACGGGCGCAAGCAGATCATCCTGGAGTGCGGCGACAAGCAGCCCGAGGCGATCGGGATGTACATCTCCGCCGGCTACGAGCGGATCCCGAACTTCGGCTTCTACGCCGACGAGCCGGGCTGCCTCTCCTTCGGCCGTACCCTCTGATCCCGCCGGGCCCAGAGCGGTGACGGCGGCTCCGGCCGCCCGTACCCGGACACGACAGAACCGGCGGACCGTGACGGCCCGCCGGTGCTGGCGAATCTTCGAGCTGGAGGCGCTACCGCGTCAGGCGCGGGTGACCTTGCCGGCCTTGATGCACGAGGTGCAGACCTGCAACTTCTTGGTGTTGCCGCCACCGGCCGGGGTACGCACCGACTGGATGTTCGGGTTCCAGCGGCGGTTGGTCCGCCGGTGCGAGTGGGACACGTTGTGGCCGAAGCCCGGCCCCTTGCCACAGACGTCGCACACGCTAGCCACGGGATACTCCTGGGATTGAAACGTTCATGAGGTCGCCGGCAGGCGCTGCCCGGGCAACCTGGCCAGGTTACCCGATGACCCGTGCGCCGGACCAACCGGCCCGGTCGGGCGGCTCCGGTGTGCGGCCGGTCACCGTCACGATCGCCACGGCCGGCCCGTCCCCGGTACGAAACTTCACGAAGGGACGCGACCATGAGGGTAGTTCTCGCCGGGGCCTCCGGTGCGATCGGGGGCCCGCTCATCCGCCACCTGCGCGGCGCCGGCCACGAGGTCGTCGGCCTCACCCGTTCCGAGGCCGCCGCGGCCCGGCTCGACGCGGCCGGCGTACGCCCGGTCGTCGCCGACGTCCTCGACCGGGACGCGCTGCTGCGGGCCTGCGCCGGCGTCACCGCCGACGCCGTGCTGCACGAGCTGACCGCGCTGCGCCGGCCGCCGGTCCGGCACGCCGACATGACGGCCACCAACCTGCTGCGCACCACCGGCACCGCCCACCTGCTCGCCCTCGCCCGCGAGGTGGGCGCCACCCGGTTCGTGGTGCAGTCGATGGTCTTCGGCTACGGCTACCGGGATCACGGCGAGCGCCCGCTGACCGAGGACGACCCGTTCGGCCGACCGGAACCCGGCCCCACCGGGGCGCACGTCGCGGCGATGCGGGCCGCCGAGGAGCAGGCCTGCGGGGCGTCCGACCTGACCGGGGTGGCGCTGCGGTACGGGCTGTTCTACGGCGAGGACGCCAGTACCCGGTCCATCGCCCGAATGCTGCGCCGGCGGTGGTTCCCCGTCCCGCGTACCGGGGGTGGGCTGGTGAACCTGGTGACCATCGACGACGCGGCGACGGCGACCGTGGCGGCGCTGGAGCGGGGTCGGGCGGGCGCGGCGTACAACGTGGTCGACGGCGCGCCGGTGCGCTGGGGTGACTGGCTCGACGAGTTCGCCCGGACCGTCGGCGCGCCCCGCCCGCCCCGGGTGCCGGCCGGGCTGCTGCGCCCGCTGCCGTACGTGCACCGGATCCTGACCACCTCGATGCGGGTGTCGAACGCGCGGGCCCGCGCCGAACTGGACTGGGCGCCCGGCGCCCCCGACCATCGCGCCGGGCTGCGTCAGCTCGCCGGCGTGCTGGCCTGACCGGGGGGTCGACGGACACGCCGGGGGAGGGCGGCCGACCCCGGCGGGTGTCGGTGCGCGCCAGTAGGCTTCTGGCCGTGCTGGACACCCTCGACGCCGCCGCGGTGCGCCGCTGGTGCGCGAGTGGGCTGACCGCGCTCCGCCGCCACCAGGGCGAGATCGACGACCTCAACGTCTATCCCGTCCCGGACGGCGACACCGGCACCAACATGGTCCTCACCCTCACCTCCGCCCAGCAGGCGCTGGCGATGGATCTGGGCACCCTCCCGGAGGACGGGCACACCGGGCACGGGCACGCCCTGCGGCTGATGGCCCGGGGCGCGCTGCTCGGCGCCCGCGGCAACTCCGGGGTGATCCTGTCGCAGATCCTGCGCGGAATGGCCGACGCGCTCGCCGCCGCGCCCGCGGTGCGCGGCCGCGAGTTGGCCGCCGGGCTGCGCGACGCCACCGTCGCCGCGTACGCCGCCGTCGCCCGGCCCGTGGAGGGCACCCTGCTCAGCGTGGTGGCGGCGGCCGCGACGGCGGCCGAGCAGGCCGACAGCGACAACCTGCGCACGGTGGCCCGGGCCGCGGCCGGCGAGGCCACCCGGGCCCTGGCCCGCACCCCCGAGCAACTCCCCGCGCTGGCCCGGGCCGGCGTGGTCGACGCCGGTGGGCGGGGGCTCTGCCTGCTGCTGGACGCGCTGGTCGAGGTGGTCACCGGGGAGAGCCCGCCCCGGCCGGCGCCGGTGACCCGCGCGGCCCGCGCGCCGCTCACCGCCGTCCGGGAGAGCGGCTCCGCCGAGTACGCCTACGAGGTGCAGTTCCTGCTCGACGCCGGGCACGAGGCGGTGGCCGCGATGCGGGCCGAACTGGCCGCGCTGGGCGACTCGCTGGTGGTGGTCGGCGACGGGGCCTCGCCCGAGGCGTCCACCACGTGGAACGTGCACGTGCACGTGAACGACGTGGGCGCGGCGGTGGAGGCGGGGGTGACCGCCGGTCGGCCGTACCGGATCTCGGTGACCCGGTTCGCCGACCAGAACGTGCCGGCCCCGCGGCCCGGCCTCGCGCCGGACGGCCGGGCGGCCGTGGTGGTCGCCGCCGGCGCCGGCATCGCCGAGCTCTTCGCCGGCGAGGGGGCCACGGTGGTGCCGGGCAACCCGTCCACGGCCGAGCTGCTCGACGCGGTGCGGGCCACCGCCGCCGCCCGGGTGGTGGTGCTCCCCAACGACCCGAACACGCAGGCGGTGGCGAGCGCCGCGGCCCGCGAGGCGCACGGCTTCGGGGTCAAGGTCAGCGTGGTGCCCACCCGGTCGCCGGTGCAGGCGCTGGCCGCGCTCGCCGTCCGCGATCCGCGGCGCCGGTTCGAGGACGACGTGATCGCGATGGCCGAGGCCGCCGGCGCCTGCCGGTACGCCGAGGTCTGCTGGGCCAGCCGGGAGGCGCTGACCGTCGCCGGCCCGTGCCGCCCCGGTGACGTGCTCGCGCTGGTGGAGGGGGAGGTGCACCTGATCGGCGCCGACCTCGTCGACACCTGCGCCGCCGTGGTCGACCGGATGCTCGGCGGCGGCGGCGAGCTGGTCACCCTGCTCACCGGCGCGGACGCCCCGGCGGGCCTGGCCGACGCGATCCGCGCCCATCTCGGCCGGCGCTGGCCGTTCGTGGAGGTGCAGGCGTACCCGGGCGGCCAACCGCACTATCCGCTCCTGGTGGGGGTCGAATGACGACGTCCGAACCGACCACGGTGGACACTGCGCTCAAGAAGCTGGTCGGGGAGAAGACCGCCAAGGCGCTGGCCAGCCACCTCGACCTGCACACCGCAGGCGACCTGGTCTACCACTTCCCCCGCCGCTACGACGAGCGCGGCGAGCACACCGACATCCGCTCGCTCGACGTCGGCGAGCAGGTGACGGTGCTGGCCCAGGTGCAGCGCACCGCGGTCCGGCCGATGCGCCAGCGCCGGGGCAACCTGCTGGAGGTGACCGTCGGCGACGGCTCCGGCGGGGTGCTCACCCTCACCTTCTTCGGCCAGGCGTGGCGGGAGCGGGAGCTGCGCCCCGGCCGGTGGGGGCTCTTCGCCGGCAAGGTCACCGAGTTCCGGGGCAAGCGGCAGCTCAACGCCCCGGAATACCAGCTGCTCGGGGATTCGACCGACGGCGAGGCGGCGGCCAGCGAGGAGATCGAGGAGTTCGCCGGCGCGCTGATCCCGGTCTACCCGGCCGCCGCGGCCGTGCCGACCTGGGTGATCGCCCGTTGCGTACGGGTGGTGCTGGACACCTTCACCCCGCCGGAGGATCCGCTGCCGGCCACCGTGCGGGCCGGCCGCAACCTGATCGGCATCGGCGCAGCGCTCCGCGAGATCCACCGGCCGTCCAGCAAGGAGGAGCTGTACCGGGCCCGCCGCCGGCTGAAGTGGGACGAGGCGTTCGCCGTGCAGCTCACCCTGGTGCAGCGCAAGCAGCGGGCGGCGTCCTGGCCGGCCCGGCCCCGTCCGCCGAAGCCCGGTGGGCTGCTGGACGCGTTCGACGCCCGGCTGCCGTACGAGCTGACGACCGGCCAGCGGGACGTGGGCGTGGAGATCGCCGCCGACCTGGCCGCCCCGCACCCGATGCACCGGCTGCTTCAGGGCGAGGTCGGCTCCGGCAAGACGGTCGTGGCGCTGCGGGCGATGCTCCAGGTGGTCGACGCGGGTGGCCAGGCGGCGCTGCTCGCCCCGACCGAGGTGCTCGCCGCCCAGCATCACCGGGGAATGCTCGACCTGCTCGGCCCCCTTGCCCGGGCCGGCGAGCTGGACGCCGCGGACGACGCCACCCGGGTCGAGCTGGTCACCGGTTCGCTCGGCGCGGCGGCCCGCCGCCGGGCGTTGGCCGAGGTCGCCGCCGGCCGGGCCGGCATCGTGCTGGGTACCCACGCCCTGCTCTACGAGGGGGTCGACTTCGCCGATCTGGGTCTGGTGGTCGTCGACGAGCAGCACCGGTTCGGGGTGGAGCAGCGCGACGCGCTGCGGTCCAAGGCGGACCAGCCGCCGCACGTGCTGGTGATGACGGCCACCCCGATCCCGCGCACGGTGGCGATGACGGTCTACGGCGACCTGGAGACGTCCACCCTGTCCCAGCTGCCGCAGGGACGCTCCCCGATCGCCTCGCACGTGGTGCCGGCGGCCGAGAAGCCGGCCTTCCTGGATCGGGCGTGGCGCCGGCTGCGCGAGGAGGTCACCGCCGGCCACCAGGCGTACGTGGTCTGCCCGCGTATCGGTGACGGCCCGGCCTCCGACGAGGAGGCGCCCCGGGAGGACGACAACGGCCGACGGCCACCCGTGGCGGTGACGGAGGTGGCGCCGCTGTTGGCCGAGGGGCCGCTGCACGGGCTGCGGATCGGCGTTCTGCACGGCCGGCTGCCCGCCGACGAGAAGGACGCGGTGATGCGCTCCTTCGCCGACGGGAAGCTGGACGTGCTGGTCGCCACCACCGTCGTCGAGGTGGGCGTGAACGTGCCCAACGCCACCGTGATGATCGTGCTGGACGCGGACCGGTTCGGCGTCTCCCAGCTGCACCAGTTGCGCGGCCGGGTGGGTCGGGGGAGTGCGCCGGGGCTCTGCCTGCTGGTGAGTGAGGCGGCCGAGGGTTCGTCGGCCCGGGAGCGGCTCGACGCGGTCGCCTCCACCACCGACGGTTTCAAGCTGGCCGAGCTGGATCTGGAACAGCGCCGGGAGGGCGACGTGCTGGGCGCCACCCAGTCGGGCCGCCGCTCGCACCTGCGGCTGCTCTCGCTGAGACGCGACACCGACCTGATCCGGGACGCCCGGGCCGAGGCGATCACCCTGGTCGAGGAGGACCCGGAGCTGGCGCGGCACCCCGCCCTGGCCGCCTCGGTCGCGGCGCTGGTCGACGAGGAGCGGGCGGAGTACCTGGAGAAGGGCTGACCCGCCGGAGGGTCCCCGCACAGCGCGAAGGGCGCGTCGACCGGTCGGTCGACGCGCCCTTCGGCGTCAGGCGGTTGGCGCTCAGGCGGTGAAGCGGACCCGGCGGCGGCGGGCCACCACGAACAGGATCGCGCCCGCGGCGAGCAGCACGACGGCGCCGGCGGCGATGCCACCGGTGGCGACACCGGTGACCGGGAGGCCACCGCCCTCACCCTTGTCGCACTTCTCCGGCTGGGTGTACTCGATGGTCTCCGAGCCCTCGACGATGTCGTAGGAGACGGTGACCTTCAGGCCCTGGTACGCGTCGAAGCTGACCGAGGTGGTCTTGCCCGGGGTGGACTCGAGCTTCTTGGTGACGCCCTTCTCGGTCTTCAGCGTGGCGGTGAAGGGGATGCCCTTCGCCGGGTTCTCCACGATGAAGGTCATCTCGTCGCAGGTCTCCTCGAGCCGGAACACCGGCTCCTCCGGCTCGGCCGGGGTGGTGGCCGCCGGGCTGGACGGGGTCGCCGCGGGGCTGGTCGGCGTGGCCGGGCTCGACTGGGTCGGGGTGGGCTCCGGGGAGCTGGTCGGCTCCGGGCTCGCGGTCGGCGAGGCCGGCGCGGTCGGCGACGGCGACTCGGCCGGGGCGCAGTCGCCGGCCGGCTGGGCGGTGACGGTGCGCTCCTCGGTGATGATGCGGTCGTCGCGCGTCCACTTCGCCTCGACGGTCAGCTTCAGCTCCGGCACCTCACCGGTGAAGGTGTGCGTCTGGGTGGCGGTGGCCGGGCCGTCGCCCTTCTTCGGCAGCTCGCCGCCGAGCTTCAGGGTGCCGGTGAAGTCACCGGGCACGGTCGACTCGAGCTTGGTGACGGTGCCGGTGATGTCGCTCTCGCTGTTGCCGACGGTCCAGTTGACGGTGACCTTGCCATCCTTGGCGGCACAGTAGGTGCCCGAGGGCTCGGGGTGGTGGGCCAGGGCGGGGGCGGCGACGGTCGCGACGCCGGCGAGGCCGATCAGCGCGCCGGCGGTGACCGCCGCGACGCGCCGGAACTTCAGGCGGTTCACGTGTACTCCTGACGAGGGATGCGGGGTATCCGGCCGGGAGGTGGGAGCCGACGCGACCGATCGGTCGCGGGCTCAGCACGGCCTCCTCGGCAGGCAGGCGCGTCCGCGTGGAGCGCGGGCGTGCCGGGTGACCGTACCGAGGGGCGGCGGGGCGTCCTGAACCGATCCCGGGTTGTTGCCGTTTCGAGATCATCGATCCACGGTGAGTCATCGAACGGTCGCTGGGATCCACTTCGGACGATCCGGAGACGAGAGCGCGCCGACCGGAGCCGGCGCGCCCTCGCAGGTCGGGTGGATCAGGCGGTGAAGCGGATCCGGCGACGTCGGGCGACGACGAAGAGCACCGCGCCGGCCGTCAGCAGGGCGAGCGCGCCCGCGGCGATGCCGCCCGCTGGGACGCCGGTGACCGGCAGGCCGTCCTTGGGCTGGTCGCCGCCGCCGGTCCCGCCGGTCGGGCAGTCCTCCGGCTGCTCCCAGGCCAGCGGGCCGCCGGAATCGAGGTCGCCGGTGACGGTGACGGTCAGGCCCTTGCTGGCGGCGAAGCGGACCGTCCCGGTGCGGCCCGGCTCGACGGTCAGCGTCTTCGGCTGCCCCTTGCTCGGGGTGAAGGTGGAGGTCAGCCGGGCGCCGTTCTCGGGGTTGCTGATCCGGAAGGTCAGCGCGTCACAGGTGGACTCGTACCCGGCGTCGGGCGCGCCGATCTCGGGCTGCTGGCAGTCCGCGGGCTTCTCCCAGCCGCCGGTGAAGTCCTTCATGCCGGCGGCGGCCACGGTGATCTCCTGCGCCTCGCCGGAGCTGAGCTTCCGGGTCTCGATCTTGCGCATGGGGACGGTGACGGTCTCGGTGAAGCCGGCACTGCCCGTGACGGTGAAGGTCGCCGGGGCGTTGCCGCTGCGGTTGACCAGGGTCAGCTCGACGTTGCCGTCGCAGTCGGACTCGGCGATCACCTCGGGCGCGGCGCTGCACGTGCCCGAACCGCCGTTGTACCAGGCCCGGGGGCCGGTGGAGCGGGCACCGGGGCCCGCGGAGCTGCCCACCTTGCGGTCGCCGTACCGGTCGCTGGTGTCGGTCAGCGGATCGAATGCCCTGCTGCCGAAGACGAAGTCCACCTGGGTGTAGCAGTTCGGCACCTCGACCGTGAAGTCCAGGGTGGCCACGCCCAGCTCGCCGGCGGTGACGCCGCTGAACTTCTTGACCGACTTGTCGAGCACGTACTGCGGCACGGCGAAGGTCGCCGACGGCGTCACGTAGGACACCAGCGCCAGCTCCTGCTCCTCGCCCGCGCAGAGCGGTCCGTTGGTCAGGGTGATGGAGGCCTTGCCTGCGGGCCCGTCGAACGTGTGGGTGTAGCGGGCGTCGGCCGCCTTGACGCAGGTGGGCGTCGGCTCGGCCGGGATGCTGGGCGAGTTGGTCGCGGTCGGCGGGGCGGTCGGTGACGGTGAGCTGTCGGTCGCCGTCGCCGGCGCCGTGAAGGCGAGCGCCGTGGCGAGGCCGGCCAGCGCGGCGGCGACCACGGCGAGCGGTCGCCGTGGCGGCAGGGTGCGAATCACGCGTACTCCCGGGGTGATGATGCGTCAGGGTGCGGCGTGGGGGGTGCTTTTCGTCCCGGTCGCGTTGCGGCACGTCCGTGACAGCGCCTTCCCCGGCACCGCACGGCCGGCGGAGAGCGCCGCCGGCACCGGGCAGACCCTAGCGGGCGGGCCACCGCCGGCACAGCGCTCGAAAACGACCCACGACGATGTTACGCATCTGAGATCTTTGATATACGAGAAGTGAGTATCTGGCCGCTCCGCCGGGACCCACCGTGTCCGCCGGTCCGGCTCGCGCGTCGCGTAGCGTCAGGGCCATGGACAGGGGGCAACCGTGACCCGGATCGTCGCCGGCACGCTCGGCGGCCGGCGGATCGCCGCGCCGCCCGGCGCCGGCACCCGACCCACCTCCGACCGGGTGCGCGAGGCGTTGTTCAGCGCGGTGCAGGCCGAGGTGGACCTGGCCGGCGCCCGCTTCGCCGACCTGTACGCCGGCTCCGGCGCGGTCGGCCTGGAGGCGCTGTCCCGGGGCGCCCAGCACGTGCTGCTGGTCGAGTCCGATCCCCGGGCCGCCCGGGTGATCAGGGAGAACGTGGCGGCGCTGCGGGCCGCGCCGGCCGCCCGACTGGTCACCGGCAAGGTGGCCACCGTGCTTGCCGCCGGCCCGGACGGCGCCCCGTACGACGTGGTCTTCGCCGACCCGCCCTACGCGGTGCCCGACGCCGAGATCGCCGCGCTGCTGGCCGCGCTGGTCGACGGCGCCTGGCTGGCCCCGGACGCCCTGGTCGTGGTGGAGCGGTCCAGCCGCACTGGTCCGGTCCCGTGGGTGGAGGGCGTCACCGGAGAGCGCAGTCGCCGTTACGGCGAGACAACCCTTTGGTACGGTCGCCGATCATGAGACGTGCGGTGTGTCCCGGCTCGTTCGATCCGGTCACCAACGGACACCTCGACATCATCGGACGAGCCAGCCGGCTCTTCGACGAGGTGATCGTCGGTGTACTGGTGAACCAGTCGAAGAGCGGCCTGTTCACGGTCGAGGAGCGGATCGAAATGCTCCGCGAGGTGACCTCCTCGTACGACAACGTGCGGGTCGAGTCCTTCCGCGGCCTGCTGGTCGACTTCTGCCGCGCGCAGGAGGCGAGCGTCCTGATCAAGGGACTGCGGGCGGTCAGCGACTTCGACTACGAGTTGCAGATGGCGCAGATGAACATCGGCCTCGCCGGGGTCGAGACGCTCTTCATGCCCACCAACCCGCTCTACTCCTTCCTCTCCTCCAGCCTGGTCAAGGACGTGGCGAAGTGGGGCGGCGACATCTCCTCCCACGTCCCGGACGTGGTGCGCCACCAGCTGGTGGCCCGGCTGGGCCCGGAGCACCGGGCCTGACCCCCCGCCGCCCGCGGCCACCCCGCCCGGCGGCGCCGCGACGCGCCGGACCGGGATGGATGGGGCGAGGCTCGCTCCCGCACGACATCATGTGTGGAGCGGGAACCCGGCCGTAACCCGCATCATGTAGGTCGGCCGACGAACGACAGGGAGTGAGGTACCGGTGGACCCGCTCGATCGCATCGACGAACTGATCGCCATGGTGGAGCAGGCCCGCTCCGTCCCGATGTCGCGCAACAACTGCATGGTCGACCGGGGCGAGATGATCGAGGCCCTGGACGAGCTGCGCGGTGAACTCCCGGCCGACCTGCGCCGCGCCGCCGCACTCCTCGAGGAGCGGGACAAGATCATGGAGGCCGGCAAGCGGGAGGCCGACCGGATCATCAGCGAGGGTGAGGCGGAACACGCCCGCCTGGTGTCGGTGAACGAGATCACGGTCTCCGCGGAGCACGAGGGCGCCCGGATCATCGCGGAGGCCCGGGCGGAGGCGCAGCGGCTGCGGGACGAGGTGGACGACTACGTCGACACGGCCCTGGCCAACTTCGAGCAGTTCCTCACCAGGGCGTTGGCCTCGATAGAGCGCGGCCGGGACAAGATGCACGCGCTGCGGGAGATCGGCACCTTCGCTGGGGACGAGGCGGAACGCCCGCTACCCTTCTGAGCGGCACACCGGAAAGCCGACAGCCCGGTGGTGCGTGGCCCCCGGTTCGACTCGCGGGCCGCCGTCCAGGTAACCTTTTTTGTCGGCCTATCACCGGCCGGAGTCTGACTATGCCCAAGCACTCGCCTTCATCACTCAACCCCAGGGCGCCGCTGGTTCTCGACACGAGAGACCTGCCGCGTCGCCCTGGTGCGTTGCGTACGGTCAAGCGGGTCGTGCCGGCGCCGGCGGACCTCGGCGTGGAGATGATCGGCGTGCCGGAGGGCGCGGACCTCGACCTCGACCTGAGGATGGAGTCGGTGTCCGAGGGCGTGCTCGTCTCCGGGACCGTCAGCGGTCCCGTCAAGGGCGAGTGCGGGCGCTGCCTGCGCGAGATCAACGACTCGATGGTCGTGAACGTCCAGGAGCTGTACGCGTACGAGAACAGCACCACGGACGAAACGACCGACGAGGACGAGGTGGGCCGGATGCAGGACGATCTGATCGACCTGGAACCGGCGCTGCGGGACGCGGTGGTGCTCACGCTGCCGACGAACCCGCTCTGCCGGGAGGACTGCCCAGGCTTGTGCCCCGAATGCGGGGTGCACTGGGACGATCTGCCGGCCGACCACAGCCACCAGCAGATCGACCCGCGTTGGGCGGGCCTGTCGCAACTGAACCGTACAGAGGAGTAGGAACCGTGGCCGTCCCGAAGCGCAAGATGTCGCGCAGCAACACCCGGTCCCGCCGGGCGAACTGGAAGGCGGCCGTGGTCGCGACCGTGGCCTGCCCGCAGTGCAAGTCCCCCAAGCTGCCGCACGCGGCGTGCTCCGTCTGCGGCACGTACAACGGCCGCCAGGTTCTCGAGGTCTGACCTGGACGCCGAGTGACGCCCCCGACCACGGGTCGGGCGGCGCGCGCACCCAGGCGATCGCCCGGTGCCCCGGCTCCCTCCGACGCCGGCCGGCCTGTTCCGGCCGGCGTTCCGATGGAGCCGGGCACCGCGCGGATCGCCGTTGACCTCCTCGGCGGGGACGATGCTCCCGCCGTCGTGGTTGACGGCGCTCTGCGTGCGGTGCGTGCCGACCCCGACCTGCATCTGCTGCTCGTCGGCCCGACCGAGGTCGCGGCCTTGGTGACCGACGCCCTGACGCCGGTGCAGCGCGCCCGGATCACGGTCCGCCCGGTGCGGGCCGCCGCCGGCGCGACCCACCACGCGCCCCGCGCCGACAGCACCGTCCGTGCGGCCGTCGCGGCCATCCGCGACGGCGCCGCCGACGCCCTCGTCTCCGCCGGTTCCACCGGCGCCACCGTCTCCGCCGCCGCGCTCGGCTTCGGCCGGTGGACCGAAGTCCGCCGCCCCGCCCTGGTGGCCACCCTGCCGGCCGTCGCCGGCCCGGTGGTGCTGCTCGACGTCGGCGGCTCCCTGGAACCCCGACCGGCCACCCTGGCCCGGCACGCCCTGCTCGGCGCGGCCTACGCCGCGGTCGCGCACGCCGTCGCCGCGCCCCGGGTCGGCCTGCTCTCCGTCGGCACCGAGGCGGGCAAGGGGGACCGCTGCCGGCGGGCCGCCGATCCGCTGCTGGCCGCCCTCGACCTGCCCTGCGCGGCCCGCTACGTCGGCCTGGTCGAGGGGTACGACGTCGCCCTCGGCGCGCGCGCCGACGTGGTGGTCACCGACGGGTTCACCGGTAACGTGCTGCTCAAGGCGATCGAGGGCGCGTACGCGATGGCCGGCGGACCGCCCGACCGCGGCGGCGCCCCCCGCGCGGCCGCCCTGCTCGGCGTGGCCGGCACCGTGGTGGTGTGCCACGGCGCGGCGTCGGCCGAGGACGTCGCCTCCGGAATCGCGCTCGCCGCCCACCTGTGGCGCCGGGACGCCGCCGACCGGGTCCGCGCGCTGCTCGACGGCACTGCCGACCAACTCCTGAACAGTGACAGCCCCGACACCGAGGTGTGCAAGTGAGCCCGAGGAGTGAGCTTGCCCGCCCTGAGGTCGCGAACGAAGAGGTAACAGCATGACGAACGACAGACGGCGGCGGGCCCACCTCGGTCACCTGGAGGCGGCGTTCGGCGTGACGCTCGATCCGGAGCTGCTGGAGCGCGCCCTCACCCACCGCTCGTTCGCGTACGAGAACGGCGGCCTGCCCACCAACGAGCGGCTGGAGTTCCTCGGCGACTCGGTGCTGGGCGTGGTGATCACCACCGCGCTCTTCCGCAACCACCCGGACCTGCCCGAGGGGCAGCTGGCCAAGCTGCGGGCCAGCGTGGTCAACATGCGCGCGCTCGCCGACGTGGCCCGCGGTCTCGGGCCGGACGGCCTCGGCGCCTACCTGCTGCTCGGCAAGGGCGAGGAGAGCACCGGTGGCCGGGACAAGGCGAGCATCCTCGCCGACACCCTGGAGGCGCTGCTCGGCGCGATCTACCTCCAGTACGGCCTGGACACCGCCGCGCTGGTCATCCACCGGCTCTTCGACCCGTTGATGGCCGAGTCGGCGGGCCGGGGCGCCGCCCTGGACTGGAAGACCAGCCTCCAGGAGCTCACCGCCGCGCTGGGGCTGGGCGTCCCGGAGTACCGGATCGAGGGCACCGGCCCGGACCACCTGAAGACCTTCACCGCCTGGGTGGTGGTGGCCGGCAACCGCTACGGCGGGGCCGAGGGGCGCAGCAAGAAGGAGGCCGAGCAGCGGGCCGCCGAGTCGGCCTGGCGGGAGCTCACCGCGCAGGCCGAGCGGGACGCGCAGACCGAGCCGGACGTGGCCGTCGCCCCGGAGGACACGGCCGCCGAGGCGGGCCTGGGTCGTGCCTGAGCTGCCCGAGGTGGAGACGGTCCGGCAGGGGCTGGCCCAGTGGGTCACCGGCCGCCGGATCTCCTCGGTGGAGGTGCGCCACCCGCGCGCCGTCCGCCGGCACGTCCCCGGCCCGGAGCACTTCGCCGACGTGTTGGCCGACCGGACGGTGACCGACGTCCGCCGCCGCGGCAAGTACCTCTGGCTGCCGCTGGACAGTGGCGACGCCCTGATCGGCCACCTGGGCATGTCCGGCCAGCTGCTGCTCCAGCCCGCCGAGGCCGCCGACGAGCTGCACCTGCGGGTCCGGTTCCGGTTCGCCGACGACGGTCCGCAACTGCGCTTCGTCGACCAGCGCACGTTCGGCGGCCTCTCGGTGAGCGAGGGCGGCGCGGAACTGCCGGCCGAGATCGCGCACATCGCCCGGGACCCGATGGACCCGGAGTTCTCCGACGCCGGCTTCGTCGCCGCGCTGCGCCGGCGGCGTACCGAGGTGAAGCGCGCGCTGCTCGACCAGACCCTGATCTCCGGGGTGGGCAACATCTACGCCGACGAGGCGCTCTGGCGGGCGAAGCTGCACGGCGCCCGGCCCACCGACGCGCTGACGGCGCCGGCCGCGGCCCGGCTGCTCGGCCACGTCCGGGACGTGCTCGGCGAGGCGATCAAGCAGGGCGGCACCAGCTTCGACGACCTCTACGTCAACGTCAACGGCGAGAGCGGCTACTTCGACCGGTCGCTGAACGTGTACGGCCGAAAGGGCGAGCCGTGCCGGCGGTGCGGTGCGCCGATCCGGCGGGAGGCGTTCATGAACCGGTCGTCGTACAGTTGCCCGCGCTGTCAGCCGCGCCCCCGGGGTGCCCTGAGGGGTTGACCCCGAGCGGGCTCGGGGTTGCGCCGGTGTGCCGACCCCGCGCCGCGCTGGGCAGGCCCCGGACACGCGCCTGATATTCCGCTGATTGTCCGGTTGGCCCACCCGGGTCGGCCCGCCCGGACGGGATCCGCCACGTCCGGGACGAGCCGGGGCCGTTCCCCGATGTCTCCGCCCGCCGTCCTCCCTAGCGTCAGGTCGTCGGCAGGGAGCCGGCGTACGGAGGGGGCCGAGGAGATGGGCAGGAGACCGGTGACGGTGCGGCTGGCGCGGTGGAGCGCCGAGCACCCGTGGCGGGCGATCGCGCTCTGGGTGGTGTTCGTGGCGGTGTGCTTCGTCGGTGGCAACGCCGCCGGGTTGAAGGAGGCCACCGACGCCGACATGGCGATCGGGGAGTCCGGGCGGGCCGACATCATCGTCACCGAGGGCGCCTTCGCCGATCCGGCGGTGGAGAACGTGCTGATCACGCCGCGGGGCGGGACGCTGGACCAGGCGGCGGCGCGGGCCGCCGCGACGGACGCGGCCGACCGGCTCCGGCAGGTGACCGGGGTGGCCTCGGTGGGGACGCCGGTGCCGTCGCGCGACGGCGGGGCGCTGCTGCTGCCGGTCACCATGTCGGGTGACGCGAAGACCGCGTCGGAGCGGGTGCAGCCGCTGCGCGACGCCACCGCCGAGGTGCAGCGGGCCCACCCGGGGCTGCGGGTCGAGGAGGTCGGCGGGCCGTCGATCAACAAGGCGCTCGACGACACCCTGGGCAAGGACTTCAAGCGGGCCGAGCTGCTCAGCCTGCCGGTCACCCTGGCCATCCTGATCGTCGCGTTCGGCGCGCTGATCGCCGCGGGCGTGCCGGTGCTGCTGGCGCTCTCCTCGGTGGCCGCCGCGATGGGCCTGTCCACCCTGGCCTCGCACCTGGTGCCGGCCACCGACACCACCGCCAGCGTGATCCTGCTGATCGGCATGGCGGTCGGGGTGGACTACTCGCTGTTCTACGTGCGCCGGGAACGGGAGGAACGGGCGAAGGGCCGGGCCGGGCTGGACGCCGTGGAGATCGCGGCGGAGACCTCCGGACACGCCGTGGTGGTCTCCGGCTTCGCGGTGATCATCTCGATGGCCGGTCTGCTGCTCGCCAACGACGCGGTCTTCTCCTCGCTCGCCGTCGGCTCGATCCTGGTGGTCGCGGTCGCGGTGACCGGCTCGCTGACCGTGCTGCCGGCGCTGCTGGCCAAGCTGGGCCGCTGGGTCGACCGGCCCCGGGTGCCGCTGCTCTGGCGGCTGACCGCGGCGCGTACCGGACGGCACGGCGAGCCGGCGAAGCCGCGGTTCTGGCCGGTGGTGCTGCGGCCCGCCCTGAAGGCGCCGCTGGCCACCCTGGTCGTCTCGGTCGGGCTGCTGCTCGCCCTGGCCGCCCCGGCGCTCGGCATGAAGCTGAAGTTCCCCGGCATGGAGGACCTGCCGCGCACCACGGCGGCGATGCAGGCGTACGACCGGCTCACCGCCGCCTTCCCGAGCACCGGCACCAGCCACACGGTGGCCGTCCGGGCGCCGGCCGAGCAGGCCGACCGGGTGCGCGGGGCGCTGACCGGGCTGGCCGGCCGGGCCGGTGCCGACCCGCTCTTCGCCCCCGTCGAGGCCGACGGCCCGAAGATCGAGGTGTCGGCGGACCGCCGGGTGTCGGTGCTGGAGGTCGCCACCCCGTACGCCAGCCGGGACGACCGGGCGGTGCGCTCGCTGGACGAGCTTCGCGACGACCTGCTGCCGGCGGCGCTGCGCGGCATCCCCGGCGTCGAGTACGCGGTCGGCGGCGGGGTGGCCGCCAGCGAGGACTACGCGCAGCACGTCGAGGAGAAGCTGCCGGTCGTGATGGCGTTCGTGCTGGCGCTGACCTTCCTGGTGATGACCTGGACGTTCCGGTCGGTGGTGGTCGCGCTCACCTCGATCCTGCTCAACCTGCTCTCCGCCGGCGCCGCGTACGGGCTGCTGGTGCTGGTCTTCCAGAACGGCTGGGCGGAGGGGCTGCTCGGCTTCACCTCGATGGGGGCGATCGTCTCCTGGCTGCCGCTCTTCCTCTTCGTGGTGCTCTTCGGGCTCTCCATGGACTACCACGTCTTCGTGGTCAGCCGGATCCGCGAGGGCATCCGCAACGGCATGTCGAACCGGGACGCGGTGGCGTACGGCATCACCTCCTCGGCCGGTGTGGTGACCAGCGCGGCGATCGTGATGGTCGGGGTGTTCGGGATCTTCGCCTCGCTGAGCACGATCGACATGAAGCAGCTCGGCGTCGGCCTGGCCGCGGCGATCCTGCTGGACGCCACGATCATCCGGGCGGTGGTGCTGCCGTCGTTGATGACGCTGCTCGGCGATGCCAACTGGTGGGCGCCGCGCTTCCTGCGGGCCCGGGCCGCCGACCCGGCCGACCCGCCGGCGCCGGCTCCGGAGTTGGTCGGCGCCCGCTGACCGCACGCACGGCGAGGGGCCCGGGCCGTGACCGGTCCGGGCCTCCGTGCATCGCACCGCGTCGATGCGACCCGGTTGTCCTCCTTGCCCCGCGATCCACGTCACGACTCACTGTTTCGGCAGGATTAACGGGTCGCTCGGCGGGGCATCTGGCCCGCCATGGACGAACAGCTGACGCCGGTGGCCCGCCGCTGCGCCCCGGCCGCACCCGCACCCCGCCGGAGGGCGTCATGAGCGCCGACGTGCAGACCGGCACCGTACGCACCAACGTGCCGGCCCGGCTGGACCGGCTGCCCTGGTCCCGCTGGCACTGGATGATCGTCATCGGGCTGGGCACCGTGTGGATCCTCGACGGCCTCGAGGTGACCATCGTCGGCAACCTCTCCGGCAAGCTCGCCGAGCCGGGCAGCGGCCTGAGCATCACCCAGAGCCAGGTGACCGGTCTGGCCGCCGCGCTCTACGTGGCCGGCGCCTGCGTCGGCGCGCTCTTCTTCGGCTGGCTGACCGACCGGTTCGGCCGCAAGAAGCTGTTCCTCCTGACGCTCGGTCTCTACCTGGTCGCGACCGCGATGACCGCGCTCTCCTTCGACACCTGGTGGTTCTTCCTGTTCCGGTTCCTGACCGGCATGGGCATCGGTGGCGAGTACGCGGCGATCAACTCGGCGATCGACGAGCTGATCCCGGCCCGGCACCGCGGCCGGATCGACATCATCATCAACGGCACCTTCTGGCTCGGCGCCGCGCTGGGCGCGCTGCTGACCGTGCCGCTGCTCAACGGCCTGCCCACCAACATCGGCTGGCGGGTCGCGTTCGGGCTCGGCGCGGTGCTGGGCGTGGTGATCCTGCTGGTCCGCCGGCACGTGCCGGAGAGCCCCCGGTGGCTGTTCATCCACGGCCGGGCGGACGAGGCGAACCACCTGGTCGACTCCGTCGAGGCCGAGGTCGAGCGGGAGACCGGCAAGCAGCTGGCCGAGGCCGACAGCTACATCCAGATCCGGCAGCGGAAGAGCACGAACTTCCTGGAGATCGCGAAGACGCTGTTCGCCCGGTACCCGAAGCGCGCCGTCCTGGGCTTCTCGCTCTTCATCGGGCAGGCGTTCCTCTACAACGCGATCACCTTCGGCTTCGCGCAGATCCTGCAGACCTTCTTCGACGTGCCGCCGGGCAACAGCGGCTACTACTTCGCGGTGATCGCGGTCGGCAACCTGCTGGGCCCGCTGCTGCTGGGCCGGCTCTTCGACTCGGTCGGCCGGGTGCCGATGATCGCCGGTTCGTACATCGTCTCCGGGGTGCTGCTGCTGGGGACGGCCTGGCTGTTCCACAGCGGCGTGCTCAGCGCGACCACGATGACCGCGTGCTGGTGCGTGGTGCTCTTCTTCGCCTCCGCCGGGGCGAGCGCGGCGTACCTGACGGTCAGCGAGATCTTCCCGATGGAGACCCGGGCGATGGCCATCGCGTTCTTCTACGCGATCGGCACCGCCGCCGGTGGCATCACCGGCCCGCTGCTCTTCTCGAAGCTGGTCGGCACCGGCCAGGTCGGCGACACCGTGCTGGCCTTCGTGCTCGGCGCCACCGTCATGATCATCGGCGGGATCGTCGAGCTGGTCCTCGGCGTCAAGGCCGAGGGGAAGTCGCTGGAGGACCTGGCGACGCCGCTGAGCGCGGAGCACGGCGACATCCCTAAGCAGCGCGGCGGGACCGACACGCCGGCCCCGGCCACCGGGGCCACCGCCGGCTGAACCTCCCGACGCCGCCCCCACCGCGCCCGGTGGGGGCGGCGTCGAGTCCGCCGGGGGCTCACGTCAGGCGGCAGGTCTCCCGCCAGGCGGACAGGTCGCGGGTCTTGCGGATGGAGGAGAAGCCGTACCCGAGGGTGGTCACGCAGAAGCGCGTGGTCGCACCCGCGTACTCGACGTGGAAGACCGGCTTGTCGGCGTCGGCGAAGGGCAGCAGCTTGGCGCACTGCCGCAGCCGGATGCACTCCTCGTTGACCGCGAAGTCGAAGTCGGGCGCCAGCGCCGCCACCTGCCCCACGTCGTTCATCAGGCCGGGGGAGAGGTCGAGCGAGCGGGCCAGGGTGGCCACCCGCCGGTTGAACAGCAGTTGGTCGTCGTAGCCGAGCGGGAAGCCGGAGCGGTGGGCGTACCCGTCGGCGTCGGCCAGGGCCACCGCGCCGAACCCCTTGCCCCGGCAGAGCCGAAACCGGTCGGCCAGCACCGGTTCGAGGGCGTCCCAGCGGCGTACGTCCAGCCAGCGGCTCTGCGGTCGCCGGGCCGGGGCGCCACGGACCGCCGCCGGGAAGCGGCTGGCGTCCGGATCGTCGGCGACGTACGAGCCGACGTGCACCTGGCAGACCAGCCGACGGTCCCGGGAACGCAGCGCGCCGGTGTCGGCGGCGGTCACCCGTACCGGGTCGAGGAGGAAGACGTCGGCGTCGACCGTGGTGTCGATCGGCCCACTGAGCTGCCACTGCCACTGCCACCGCTGCGCGTACGCGGCCGGCCACGGGGTCGGTGCGCCCGGTGGGACCAGCGGGGCGTGGCAGCCGTACACCGGGCTGAGCAGGGTGAGCGCGACGGCCGCCGGCAGCGCCCGACGGACCGCGCGTCGACGGCGCCCCGTCGGCCGGACGCGCGCCGCGGCCCGCCGCGGCCCGCCCCGTCGCGCGGACGCTGGCAGCCGGATCCGCATCGGCAGCTCCCGGGTCCCGGCCGGCGCCCCGCCGCCGGCCTCACCCGGTCAAACGAGCGCCCCCCGGCGACGACGCGGTCACGTCGGCGCCGGGGGGCGGCGGGTCCGTTCCGCTCAGCGCGGGGCGGCGAAGTCCTGGGTCCAGTAGGGCCCGTTGCTGGTCGCCACGCCCACGCCGATCTCGGTGAAGGCGCAGTTGAGGATGTTGGCCCGGTGCCCGGAGCTGCTCATCCAGGCCTCCATGACCGCGGCCGGGGTCTGCTGGTTCCAGGCCACGTTCTCGCCGTAGGTGCGCCAGGAGTAGCCCACCCGGTCCAGCCGCTCGCCGGCGTCACTGCCGTCGCTGCCGGTGTGCGTCATGTCCTGGTGGTCGGCCTGGTCCTGGCTGTGCCGCTGGGCGGCGAGCATCAGCTTGTCGTCGACCTGCAGCGCCCCGCAGCCGGCCTTGGCCCGCTCGGCGTTGACCAGGTCGACGACCTGCTGCACCTGGCTGCTCGCCCCGGCGCTCAGCGTGTTCCTCGTTGGGCTGGCGGTGGGGGCGGTGGTCCGCACGGTGCTCTGCCGGGAGGGCGCCTGGGTCCGCTTCGGCGCGGGTGCCGGCGCGACGCTCCGGCTCGGCGACGGGGTCGGCCGCGCGGTGGTCGGCGACGCGGTGGGCGCGGCGGTGGTCGGCGACCCGGTGGCGGCCAGAGCGTCGGCGGGAGCGCCGCCAAGCCCGGGCGCCACCGGGGCGGCGGCGACGGTGTCGTCGAAGGAGGCCTGGTCGGCGTCCTCGTCACCGCCGGGCAGCACCAGCGCTCCCACCCCGAGGCTGACCACCAGGGTGGCCGCCGCGGCGGCGCCGCCGATCAGCAGCGGGCGGGGGAGGCGCCCCTGCTGCCGGTGCCGGCCCTGCCCGTCGGCCGCCGGCTCGGAGGTGGGCCGCCAGGCACCGGCGCGCGCGGCGAGGTCGACCACCGGGATCGAGCCGGTGGTCTCCGGGCGGGCGGTCAGGTCGACCGGCGGGGTGACCGGGGTGCGGTCCCGGTACGGGGCGGTCTCGGCGGGCGGGCGTCCGAAGCGGCCGGTCGGGGCGTCGGCCCACCGGTCGTCGCCCGGCTGCCCCGGCTCGTCGCCGAAGAGGTACGCCGACCGCGGCTCGGGACGGTCGGTGAGCCAGCTCGGGGGCTCGTCGGCCGGCGGTCGCGCACGCCGGTAGGCGGCGTCCGGGTCATCTGGGTCGGTCCAGCCGTTCACGCCTGTCGCCTCCACGGGGTCGGTTGCGGGCCGCGCTGACGCTACGGCTGCACTCTGAACTGCGGCAACGTGGCTAAGGAAGAGTTAAGGCGAGTGCGCCTCACGAGGTGACCCTACGCACATTCCGAGGCGTAGAGTTGAGGAGTCCGGACAGAGCGTGTCCGAGCCTTGCGGCCCCCGGCAAGTGGACAGGGCAGACGTGGAGATGATCTACGGCCTGCGGGAACTTGACGAAGGAGGGGGTATCGGCTCAATATATAGGTGTCGCCAGTCGCGCCCGGTCATGCCCACATATCGGTGGGAAGACAGCCGCGTACACGAATGGGCGCGCGTTGGCCGGCTCTTCCGGCAGCGCATATCAAGGAGTCAGCATGGCTAAGGCCCTGTACGGCCACGTAGGTGCAGCGCCCGACCGGCGTCTGCTCGACGAGGTCACCCGACTGCGTTCCAGGGTTCAGGCACTGGAGTTCGAGATCACGCGTTTGCGCGCCGACAATGATCGGCTCGCGGCGGCGGCGGCGGAGGCGGACGACCTCCTGCGGCTGGCCGAGCCCGCGCTGACCTGATCTTCCAGCGTCGGAAAACTGAATCGCACCATCACGAAATCGCGCGCCGACACTTTAGTGCCGGCGCGCAGCTCTGTCTCCGCACCATTCAGCGCCGCAATTTCGCGATCTTGTGGAAGTCGTCGTGGAACCGCTCCGTTCGGCCGCCCGTCACCAATTCCGCCGATGATCCGTTCCCGCTGGGGCGGCCCCGGGGCGGGTCGCGTGCCCTGCGGTCCCCGGCAACGCGTTAGTCTGCGGGTTCACCAGGTCCGCGCAGCCCGCGACGGTACGGCGGCCACCGGACGAGGATCGAGAAGGTGTATCTCAAGAGCCTGACGGTGAAGGGGTTCAAATCCTTCGCCTCCGCGACGACGCTGAAGCTGGAGCCCGGGATCACCTGCGTGGTGGGCCCGAACGGCTCCGGCAAGTCCAACGTCGTCGACGCCATCGCCTGGGTCCTCGGCGAGCAGGGCGCCAAGGCGCTGCGCGGCGGCAAGATGGAGGACGTCATCTTCGCCGGCACCGCCGGCCGGGCGCCGCTGGGCCGGGCCGAGGTCACCCTCACCATCGACAACACCGACGGCGCGCTGCCGATCGAGTACACCGAGGTCTCCATCACCCGCCGGATGTTCCGCTCCGGCGAGAGCGAGTACGAGATCAACGGTGACACCTGCCGGCTGCTCGACATCCAGGAGCTGCTGTCGGACTCCGGCATCGGCCGGGAGATGCACATCATCGTCGGCCAGGGGCGGCTCGACGGCATGCTGCACGCCAAGCCGGAGGACCGGCGCGCGTTCATCGAGGAGGCGGCCGGCGTCCTCAAGCACCGCAAGCGCAAGGAAAAGGCGCTGCGCAAGCTCGACGCGATGCAGGTAAATCTCAACCGGCTCACCGACCTCACCGCCGAGCTGCGCCGCCAGCTCAAGCCGCTGGGCCGGCAGGCGGAGGTGGCCCGGCGGGCCGCCGCGATCCAGGCGAACCTGCGCGACGCCCGGCTGCGGCTGCTCGCCGACGACCTGGCCACCCTGCGCGCCACCCTGGACAGGGAGATCGCCGACGAGACGGCGCTGCGGGAGCGACGCGAGCAGCTCGACGCCGAGCACACCGAGGTGCAGGGCCGCCTCGGCGAGCTGGAGGCGGCGCTGGCCGAGGACGCCCCGCTGCTCGCCGCCGCGCAGGACACCTGGTACAAGCTCTCCGCCCTCCAGGAGCGGTTCCGCTCCATCGAGCAGCTCGCCCGCGAGCGGCTGCGCCACCTCAGCGCCGCCGGGGACGACGAGCGCCCCGGCCGCGATCCCGACCAGCTGGAGGCCGAGTCGCAGCGGGTCCGCGAGCAGGAGGAGGAGCTGCGCGAGGCGCTGACCGACGACCAGATCCGGCTCGCCGAGGCGGTGGAGCACCGGCAGGAGCTGGAACGGCAGCTCGCCGCCGCCGAGCGGGAGCTGGTCGCCGCCGCCAAGGCGATCGCCGACCGCCGGGAGGGGCTGGCCCGGCTGACCGGGCAGGTGAACTCTGCCCGCGCCCGCACCACCAGCGCCGGCGAGGAGATCGACCGGCTCGCCGCCGCGCACGCCGACGCGCTGGCCCGGGCCGAGCAGGCCCAGGCCGAGGTGGACGCGGTGGCCGAACAGTCCACCGAGGCCGACCGGGACAACGCCGACCTCGACGAGCGGCACGCCGAGGCGGTCGCCGTGCAGGAGAAGGCGCAGGCTGCCGTCCGCTCGCTGGCCGACGCCGAGCGAACCGCCGAGAAGGACGCGGCGACCTGGAAGGCCCGCGAGGAGGCGCTCGCCATCGGCCTGCGCCGCAAGGACGGCGCCGGCGCGCTGCTCGCCCGCGCCGGCGAGGTGCCCGGGCTGCTGGGCAGCCTGGCCGGCCTGCTCACCGTGGCCCCCGGCCACGAGGCGGCGTTGGCCGCCGCGCTCGGCGGGCTCGCCGACGCGGTCGCGGTCAGCGGGGTGGACGAGGCCGTCGAGGCGATGCGGCTGCTGAAGATCTCCGACGCCGGCCGGGCCGGCCTGCTCGTCGGCAGCCCCGCCGGGCCGGGGATGACCGGGCCGGCCCACGCGCTGCGCCCCCAGCTGCCCGAGGGCGCGCGCTGGGCGCCCGACCTGGTCGAGTGCGCGGCCGAGATCCGCCCGGCCGTGCACCGGGCACTGCGCGACGTGGTGCTCGTTGACGACCTCGCCGCCGCGGCCGAGCTGGTCGCCGACAGCCCGGAGCTGCGCGCGGTCACCCCGGACGGGGACGTGGTCGGGGCGTACGCGGCGGCCGGTGGATCGGCCAAGGCGCCCAGCTTCATCGAGGTCCAGGCGGCCGTGGAGGAGGCCCGCGCCAACCGGCTGACCGCCGAGCGGACGGGCGCCGAGCTGCGCGAACAGCTGGTCGACGCGCGCGCCGAGGTGGCCACCGCCAAGGAGGCCGTGCAGCACGCCGCCGCCGCCAAGCGGGAGGCGGAAAGTCACCGCAACGCGGCCGCGCGGCGGCTGGCCGAGCTGGGCGCGGCGGCCCGCTCGGCGAAGGCGGAGACCGACCGGCTCGGCGAGTCCCGGTCCCGCGCCGAGGCGGCCCGGGAACGCGACCTGACCGCCCTGGCCGAGCTGGAGGAGCGGCTCCGGCTGGCCGAGGCCACCCCGATCGACGCGGAACCCTCCACCGAGGAACGCGACCAGCTCGCCGCGATGGTGCCCCGGGCCCGGCAGAACGAGATGGAGGTCCGGCTCGCGGTGCGTACCGCCGAGGAGCGGGTCTCCTCGATCGCCGGTCGGGCCGACTCGCTCGCCCGGCAGGCGGCCGCGGAGCGGTCGGCGCGGGAACGGGCCGCGGCCCGCCGGGCGGCGCGGACCCGGGGCGCGGCGATCGCCCGCGCCGTGGTCGGCGGCGCCCGCGAGGCGCTCACCCGGCTCACCGGGTCGATCGCCGCGGCCGAGGAGCACCGCGACGCCGTGGCGCGCGAACGCGCCGCCCGGGAGGCCGAGCTCCAGGAGGTACGCGGCGCGGCCAAGCGGCTCGGCGCGGAGCTGGAACGGCTGACCGGCCAGGTGCACCGGGACGAGGTGGCCCGGGCCGAGCAGCGGCTGCGCATCGAGCAGCTGGAGGCGAAGGCGGCCGAGGACTTCGGCCTGGACGTCGAGACCCTGGTCGCCGAGTACGGCCCGGCGCAGCCCGTGCCGCCCACCCAGGTGGACGTGGCGACGGCCGAACGCGACGGGCTGCCGGTGCCCGAGCCGGTCCGGTACGAGCGGCCGGTGCAGGAGAAGCGGGCGGCCAAGGCGGAGCGGGAACTGGCCCTGCTCGGCAAGGTCAACCCGCTGGCGCTGGAGGAGTTCGCCGCGCTGGAGGAGCGCTTCAAGTTCCTCTCCGAGCAGCTGGAGGACCTGAAGGCGACCCGCCGGGACCTGCTCACCGTGGTCAAGGACGTCGACGAGCGGATCCTGGAGGTCTTCGCCAGCGCGTTCGCCGACACCGCCCGGGAGTTCGAGCAGGTCTTCACGGTGCTCTTCCCCGGCGGCGAGGGACGGCTGATCCTCACCGACCCGGAGGACCTGCTGACCACCGGCGTCGAGGTGGAGGCCCGGCCGCCGGGCAAGAAGATCAAGCGGTTGTCGCTGCTCTCCGGCGGCGAGCGGTCGCTGACCGCGGTGGCGATGCTGGTGGCGATCTTCCGCGCCCGGCCCAGCCCGTTCTACATCATGGACGAGGTGGAGGCGGCCCTCGACGACGTGAACCTGGGGCGCCTGATCACGCTCCTGGCGCAGTTGCGGGAGAAGAGCCAGCTGATCGTCATCACGCACCAGAAGCGGACGATGGAGATCGCCGACGCCCTCTACGGGGTGACCATGCGCAGCGGGGTCACCCAGGTGATCAGCCAGCGGCTCAACCGGGCCGCGGACGACGAGCGGCCTGGCCGCGGCGAGGAGAATCAGTAGTGGCACGGGAACGGCCGACGGCACTCCTGCTGGACTTCGACGGCGTGCTGCGCCGCTGGGACCCGGCGGTGGCCGCCGGCGTGGAGCGGGAGTACGGGCTCTCCGAGGGGATCCTCGGTGAGATCGCCATGTCGTGGGGGCTGCTCCGGCCGGTGCTCACCGGCAAGGTCAGCCACGCCGAGTGGATGGCCAGCGTGGCCGACGCCTTGGCCCCGTCGCTGGGCAGCCCCGAGCGGGCCCGCGCCGCCGTGGAGGAGTGGCAACGCTACCGGGGCGAGATCGACAGGGACGTGCTGGACTTCGTCCGGGAGGCCCGGGCGGCTGGCGTACGGGTCGGGCTGGGCACCAACGCCACCGATGTGCTCGACGCGGACATCGCCGCGCTGGGGCTGGTGGACGAGTTGGACGTGATCGTCAACTCCTCGGTGATCGGCGTGCACAAGCCGGCCAAGGAGTATTTCGAGGCGGCCTGCGAGGCGCTGGAGACCCCGCCGTCGCGGGTGCTCTTCGTGGACGACGAGGCCCGGGCCGTCGCCGGCGCCCGGGTTGCCGGGTTGTCGGCGCACCGCTGGGACGGCCCGGGCGACCTGCGCTACCTCCGGGCGGCGCTGCGGACGAGTCCGGTCTAGTCGGTACGACTTTTCGTACCGGTGCGCCGTCGCCAACGACCTCGAGCCGGTGACCGGGGGTCGAGGCCTCACCCCGCAACCGGGGGTCTGCTCGGCACGCTACGAACTTGATGACGTGGATGCATCGCCCGGCCCGGTGGGGACCGATTCGTTGACGACATCAAGTTCGTAGCGTGGCAGGAAGGGACCCGGCACCCCGCGCCGGCCGGTGGGCGAGGCACCCCGACCCACCCGCACCCGCGACACCGACGGACCTCGGTCTCACTCCCCGGTCACGCCGTCGATGCGTTCGCGGATCAGGTCGGCGTGGCCGTTGTGCCGTGCGTACTCCTCGATCATGTGGACGTGGACCCAGCGCAGGTTGAAGGTCCGCTTCTTCGGCCCGACCTCGGTGAACGTCTCGTCCAGGGAGTGCCCGGCCGCGGCGGCCCGGGCCAGCTCGACCTCCCGGTGGAAGGTGGCGAAGTCGGCCTCGGCGTCGGCGGTGCTGACGTCGTGATCCGCGTCGGGGTTCTGAGGGGTGAAGTACGGGTAGTCGACCTTCTCCCCGGCGAAGTTCTCCCGGAACCACCAGGCCTCCACCTCGGCCAGGTGCCGGACCAGGCCGAGCAGGGTCAGCCCGGACGGTTCGACGCTCGGAGTACGCAGCTGCTCGGCGGTCAGCCCGGCGCACTTGAGCAGCAGGGTCTGCCGGTGGTAGTCGAGCCAGCCGTCCAGCATGGTGCGCTCGTCGCCGACGGTGGGCTCGGGGGTCCGGGGGATCTCCGGTGCTCTCCAGGTCATGCCGGGCATCCTGCCCGGCGGCCCCGACAATCCGCGACGGGTTATCAGGGCACCACGACGACGGGCCAGCGGCCGGCGCGGACCAGCCGGGTGGCGACCGAGCCGACCAGGCGGTGCCCGGCCTGCTCGGACGACCCGACCACGACCAGGTCCGCGCAGTACTCGTCGGCCGCCTTGCGGAGTTCGGCGTACGCGTCCCCGCGCCGGCAGAGAAAGGTGACCGGCAGGCCCAGCTCGTCGGCCCCGCGCCGGAACTGCTCCCGCAACTCGGCGGCGAGCTCGTCGTGGGTCTGCTGCACCGCCCCCGCGACCACCCCGGAGATCACTCCGGTGTAGGCGGCGGGGGAGCTGACGAAGACCACCACCAGCCCGGCGCCCTGCCGCCGGGCCAGGCCGGCGGCGTACGCGGCGGCGCGCAGCGAGGTGCGGGTGCCGTCGACGCCGACCAGCACGACCCGCGGCCCGTCGGTGCCCCGCTCGAAGCCGACCGGGCGGGCCTGCGGGCCGTACTCCTCACGGTCGTCCACCGGCGTGCTCATCGCCTCAGTCCCGGCTGCCGGTCCGGACCACGGCCGACCCGCCACCGGCCGCGACGGTCGACTCGCGCTCCACCTCGGTGGCGATCGGGTCGTTGTTGTGCAGGCGCAGCGGGATCTCCTTGATGAAGCAGACCGCGATCAGGGCGACCAGCCCGAACGGCGCGGCCGCCAGGAAGATGTCACCGGCGCCGTGGCCGTACGCGCTCTCCACGACCGCGCGGATCGGCGCGGGGAGGGTGTGCACGTTCGGCAGGGTGCCGCCACTGCCCGAGCCGGCAGTCGGGACGCCGAGGGCGGTCAGCCCGTCGGCGATGTAGCCCTTCACCTTGTGCGAGAGGATCGCGCCGAGCGCGGAGACGCCGATCGCGCCGCCGAGGCTGCGGAAGAAGGCGACCACCGAGCTGGCCGCGCCGAGCTCGTGCGGGCCGACGGTGTTCTGCACGGCGAGGACGAGGTTCTGCATGGTCATGCCCAGCCCGATGCCGATCAGCGCCATGTAGATGCTCATCTGCCAGTACGGGGTGTCCGCGCGCAGCGTGCCCATCAGCGCGAAGCCGACGGTGAGCAGGGCCGAGCCGGCGACCAGGTAACGCTTCCAGCGGCCGGTGTTGGTGATGATCCGGCCGACGACCGTGGAGGCGACCAGCAGGCCGCCGATCATCGGCAGCGTCATCAGGCCGGACATGGTCGGGCTCTCGCCGCGGCTGATCTGGAAGTACTGGCCGAGGAAGACCGAGGCGCCGAACATGCCGACGCCGACCGCGATGCTGGCGATCACGGCGAGGGTGATGGTGCGGTTGCGGAACAGCCGCGGCGGGATCATCGGCTCGCTGGCCCGGTTCTCCACCCGGATGGCGAGGGCGCCGAGCAGCAGCGCGCCGACCACCATGACGCCGCTCTGCCAGGAGATCCAGTCGTACTTGTCGCCGGCCAGGGTGACCCAGATCAGCAGCAGCGAGACGGCCGCGGTGATCAGGGTGGCGCCCCACCAGTCGATCTTGACCGCGCGCTTGACCACGGGCAGGTGCAGGGTCTTCTGGAGCACGATCAGCGCCGCGATGGCGAACGGCACGCCGACGTAGAAGCACCAGCGCCAGCCGAGCTGGTCGGTGTCGACGATCACGCCGCCGATCAGCGGGCCGCCGATGGTGCCGACCGCCATCACCGCGCCGAGGTAGCCGCTGTAGCGGCCGCGTTCGCGCGGCGCGATCATCGTCGCCATGATCACCTGGGCGAGCGCGGTGAGGCCGCCCGCGCCGACGCCCTGGAGCACCCGGCAGGCGATCAGTTGGCCGGTGGACTGGGAGAGGCCGGCCAGCACGGAGCCCAGCACGAAGATCGTCAGGGCCAGCTGGACCAGGAGCTTCTTGCTGGCCAGGTCGGAGAGCTTGCCCCAGATCGGGGTGGTCGCGGTGGTCGCCAGCAGCGTCGAGGTGACCACCCAGGTGTACGCGGACTGGCCGCCGTGCAGTTCGGTGATGATCCGCGGCAGCGCGTTGGAGACGACCGTGGAGGAGAGGATCGCGACGAACATGCCCAGCAGCAGGCCGGAGAGGGCCTCCAGGATCTGCCGGTGGGTCATGTCGACGGCGGTCGCCCGGGTGGGCGCTGTCGCCTGGGTCATCGTGGAGTGCCTCCGGTGCCTGTCGTTGAAAGTGTTGCCTAAGGCAACCGTAAGGGTTGGTTGCCTGAAGCAACAACCGGACGTGACGCGGCTCTATTCCGCCCCGGACGGGTCAGAACGTGTCGTTGAACCGGTGCAGCAGCCGGGCGAAGTCCGCGACGTCCCGTTTCGGCCAGCTCTCCATCGTCCGCCGGATCTGCCCGAGCCGGGCGGCCCGGGCGGCGTCGAACCGCCGGGTGCCCTCCTCGGTGAGCCGCAGCTGGGACGCCCGCCGGTCGTCCGGGTCCGGATCCCGCCGGACCAGACCGAGCCCCTCCAGGCCGTGGATCTGCCGACTGAGCGTGCCCTTGCCGATGCCCAGCCGGGTGGCCAGGTCGGTCAGCCGGATCGACCCGGACCGGCGCAGCCAGAGCAGCAGCCCGTACGCGTTCGGCTCCAGGTTGGGGTGCACCTCCCGGGCGATCTCCCAGGACAGCGCCCGCCCCCGACGCAGCAGCGCCGCCAGCTCGTCCTCGACCGCGCGCAGCGTCTCCGGCAGGTGCTCGTCGGTGTCCACGCGAAGAGCGTACGGCGCGGGGATCAGTCCACCGAGGCGAGTCGCTGCCGGGCCACCTCGCGCAGGTGACCGTCGCTGGTGGTGCCCTCGATCACCACCTCGGCGCCCCGGCCGCGGTGCTCCAGTGTGGCCACCGCGTTGCCGAAGTACGGCCCGGCCAGCTTCTTCCACCGCACCGTCGGTCGGCGTACCCCGGCGGAGCGGGCCAGCGCCCGGGTGGTCGAGGCCGGCCCCGGATTCCAGCCCAGCTTCATCAGCGGGCGCATCGCGGCCGGCACCTGGTTGTGGATCGGCGAGCAGGTCAGCTGGTGCACCGGGGTGCGCACCCCCGGGTCGTCGAACCGGGCCCGGGCCACGTACGAGTGGTGCACGTCCCCGGAGAGCACGCTGATCGAGGCCGGCGGCGCGTACGCGGGCCCGGCGCCCACCCGGTCGCCCGTGCCGCCCGGCTGGCCGCTGCCCAGCCGGGCGAAGAGCGCGCCGAGGGCGTCGAAGGAGCGCCGGAACGCGGCCCAGTGCTCCAGGTCCCAGGCCCGGCGCATCCGCTCGGCGAGGCGGGCCACCCAGGCCCGGGGCGAGTCGGCCAGCTTCTCGTTCCACGACTCGACGTGGTGGATGCCCGGCGGGAGCAGCCAGGGCAGCGAGGTGCCCACCACCAGGTGGTCGTAGACGCCGTGCGCCCGGTCCAGGAACCAGGACCACTCGCCCGGCGGCAGCATCGCCCGGGCGCCCGGGTCGAGCACCCGGCTGCACCGGTTGTCGAGCATGACGAGGCGGGTCCGGCCCAGGTCGAGCGAGTAGCTCCACTGGTACTGCACGGCCCGCCAGCGCTCGGTGTCGTGCGCCTCGTCGGCCTCCCGGTCCACCCGCTCGCCGAACTCGCGCAGCACCTCGGTGGCGTCCCCGGCGGTGACCACCTTGGCGTAGAGCGGGTCGTCGGCGATCTCGTCCGGGGAGAGGTTGCCCAGGTGCTGGTAGACCCAGTAGGAGGCGAGCCCACTGCGGATCCGCTCGGCCCACCACGCCTGGCCGCGCATGTCGGCCCGCCAGGAGGCCGAGGTGTTCCAGTCGTCGATCACCTCGTGGTCGTCGAAGATCATCGCGCTCGGCACGGTGGAGAGCAGCCAGCGGATCTCCGGGTCCCGCCACGACTCCAGGTAGAGCTTCGTGTACTCGTCGAAGCTGACCACCTGGTCGGCCGGGGCGTCCTTCGGCCGGCGCCGGCGCCGCTTGAGCAGCCGCTTCACCGTCGGCGAGGTGACGTCGGCGTAGACCTGGTCGCCGAGGAGCACCAGCAGGTCGGGCAGGGCCGCCGGGTCCGGGGCGGCGATCAGCCGCCGGGCGTACGCGTCGAGCGCGTCCGGGGGCAGCCGCCGGGTGGTGGCGTGCTGCGTGGTCTCCCGGCAGGAGCCGAAGACCAGCCGCACCGGCTGATCGCGGTCGTCGACGGCCCGGGTCCGGATCACGCTGGGCGGGAAGCCGCTCTCCGGCACCGGCCAGGCCACCTCGTCGTCGACCAGCACCTCGTAGCTCGCCGCGCTGTCCGGGGTGAGCCCTTCCACCACCACGAGGGCGTAGTGGTGGTCGTACGCGGAGAAGGTCGGTGCGGTGCCCGTGGCGCCGTCGGTCGTGCGGACGGTGACCACCGCGGGCGCGCTGGTCTCCACCCAGACGGTGGCCCGGGTGCCGGCCACCCGTCGCAGCAGGGGACCGATGAGCAGGCGTGCCGCGGGCATGGTGGACCTCCGAGTTGAGCGATCTTCATGTCTACTACCCGGCCGGCGGTCGCACCACTGCTGGCTGTGACCGAGGGTACCGCCGGATGCTGAGCGCCCCGGGGTCACGTGGTGAAGACGCCGTCGCGGGCATCTGACAGGATTTCGGCATGAAGGAATACCTCCTCGTCGCACTCGCCCTGCTCGGTGTGCTGATCCTCGGCGGCCTCAGCCTGGTGGTGCCCCGGTTGCGCCGGCGCCCCGAGCCGCCGCTGCCGGAGACAGAGGTCGACACCCGGGCCGAGGAGGACCTGGCCGGTCCACCCGTGGAGGCCCCCGAGTCCGATCTGTCCACCGGCGTCCTGGTCGAACCGCCGGTGATCGAGGCGCCACCGCTGGAGGTCCCGGAGCCCACCGCCGGCCGGCTCGTCCGCCTGCGCTCCCGGCTGTCCCGCTCGCAGAACGTCTTCGGCCAGAGCCTGCTCGGCCTGCTCAGCCGCGACCACCTCGACGAGGACGCCTGGGAGGAGATCGAGGACGCCCTGATCACCGCCGACGTCGGCATCGACGCCACCCGCGACATCGTCGACCGGCTCCGCGAGCGGACCCGGGTGCTCGGCACCCGCTCCGCCGGCGAGCTGCGCGCCCTGCTCGCCGCCGAGCTGGTCAACGCCCTCGACCCGAGCCTGGACCGGTCCCTGAGGACCGAGCCCAAGGACGGCCGGCCCGCCGTCCTGCTGGTGGTCGGCGTGAACGGCGCCGGCAAGACCACCACCTGCGGCAAGATCGCCCGGGTGCTGATCGCCGACGGCCGCACGGTCACCCTCGGCGCCGCCGACACGTTCCGCGCCGCCGCCGCCGACCAGCTGGAGACCTGGGGCAGCCGGGTGGGTGCGATCACCGTCCGCGGCCCGGAGGGCGCCGACCCGGCGAGTGTCGCCTTCGACGCCGTCCGCGAGGGCATCCAGGCCGGCACCGACACCGTCCTCATCGACACCGCCGGCCGGCTGCAGAACAAGATCGGCCTGATGGACGAGCTGGGCAAGGTCAAGCGGGTGGTGGAGAAGCACGGCCCGATCGACGAGACCCTGCTGATCCTCGACGCCACCACCGGCCAGAACGGCCTGGAGCAGGCCCGGGTCTTCACCGAGGTGGTCAACGTGACCGGCGTGGTGCTGAGCAAGCTCGACGGCACCGCCAAGGGCGGCATCGTGATCGCCGTGCAGCGCAAGCTCGGCATCCCGGTCAAGCTGGTCGGCCTCGGCGAGGGCGCCGACGACCTGGCCCCGTTCGACCCGGCACAGTTCGTCGACGCGCTGCTCGGCACCGAGCCGCTCGCCCGGGACGCGTAATCTCGCAGTGACGACTGACGATCGCGCGTACCCCGGGTGGCGGGACCCTCGCGACGCGGCGCCGGGCCTCGGGAGGCCGTACGTGACTTCGCAGGAGATCCCGCTGCACGGCGGGAACGTGAGCACGGTGGTACGGGTCGGCGACACCGTCCGGCGCAACGCCGGCCCGTGGACGCCGTCCGTGCACGCCCTGCTGCGGCACCTGGAGTACGTCGGGTTCTCCGGCGCCCCCCGCGCCCTCGGGATGGACGAGCGCAACCGTGAGGTGCTGTCGTACCTGGAAGGGGAGTGCGGGGAGTACCCGCTGGCCCGGCACTGGGTCACCGACGAGGCGCTGGTGACCGTGGCGACCATGCTGCGGATGTTCCACGACGCCCAGTACGGCTTCGCGCCGCCGCCGGGTGCGGTCTGGCGCTCGTTCGGCCCGCCCCCGCCGGACACCGAGGTGATCTGCCACCACGACGCCGCCCCGCACAATGTGATCTGGCGTCCCGACGGCACCCTCGGGCTGATCGACTTCGACCTCGCCTCGCCCGGCGCCCGGATCTACGACGTGGCGTACGCGGCCTGGACCTGGGTGCCGATCTTCTCCGACCGGGACTCGATCACCCTCGGTTGGAAGCGCCCCGACCGGCCGCGCCGGCTGCGCCTCTTCGCCGACGCGTACGGGCTGATCCCGCGGGACCGGCACCGGCTGATCCGGACCATCCGCAAGCGGATCGTCGACCACGTCGAGGGCATCCGCCGGATGGCCGCGGCCGGCGAGCCGGCCTTCGTCCGGATCGTGCACAAGGGCCACCTGCGCCGCCCGATGCGCGACCTGCGGCTGCTCGACTACGAGCGGCACCACCTGGAGTACGCCCTGCGCTGAGGCGCCCGCACCGGGAAAGAGTGGTCGTTCCGACACCGGACGGCCACTCTTTCCGTTTCCCCGGTCCATGATCGCGGTTCTTCACATGCCGGAAACAACCCGTCACGCGTCGGAAATCGAGCGGTGTCGGTGAAGGAAACAGCGGGCGGCCAGAGTTCCCGCCAACCGGCTGACGGGCGATGGTGCCAGTTCCAGTCGGATGAGGAGGACTTCCACACCGAGAGGAGGCAGCGTGGAGATCAACACCGGCAACACCGCCTGGTTGCTCCTGTCGTCTGCGCTCGTGCTGCTCATGACGCCGGGTCTGGCCCTGTTCTACGGGGGACTGAACCGGTCCAAGGGCGTACTGAACATGATGATGATGAGCTTCTCAGCGATCGGGCTCATCTCCGTACTCTGGGTCATCTACGGCTTCACCCTCGCGTTCGGCACCAACGGCAGCGCGGGCGTCAACAACGTGATCGGCAGCTTCACCCAGTACTTCGGCACCGAGACGAGCTTCATCGGCGAGGAGTGGCTCTTCCTCGGGGCGGGGACCGGAATCCCCACGTACGTCTTCATGGTCTTCCAGATGATGTTCGCGATCATCACGGTGGCCCTGATCTCCGGCGCGGTCTCCGACCGGCTCAAGTTCTCCGGCTGGCTGCTCTTCGCCTTCGCCTGGTTCACCCTGGTCTACGTCCCGGTCGCGCACTGGGTCTGGGGCGGTGGCTTCATCGGCTCCAAGATCAAGGCGCTGGACTTCGCCGGTGGCACCGCGGTCCACATCAACGCCGGCGCCGCCGCGCTCGGCCTGGTGCTCGTCCTCGGCAAGCGGGTCGGCTGGCCCCGGGAGAGCTTCAAGCCGCACAACATCCCGTTCGTGGCGCTCGGCGCCGGTCTGCTCTGGTTCGGCTGGTTCGGCTTCAACGCCGGCTCCGAGCTGACCGTCGACGGCACCACCGCGGTGGCCTTCGTCAACACCCAGGTGGCCACGGCCGCCGGTGTGCTCGGCTGGGTCGTCGTCGAGTGGGTACGCAGCAGGAAGCCCACCCTGGTGGGCGCCTCCTCCGGCGCCATCGCCGGTCTGGTCGCCATCACCCCGGCCTGTGGCTTCATCGCCCCGCTGCCGTCGGTGCTGCTCGGCCTGATCGCCGGCGCGGTCTGCGCGGTGGCGGTCAGCCTGAAGTACAAGCTCGGCTTCGACGACTCGCTCGACGTGGTCGGCGTGCACTTCGTCGCCGGCTGGATCGGCTCGCTGTTCATCGGCTTCTTCGCCACCCTCCAGGTCAACTCCGCCATCGAGGGCCTCGGCGCCAGCGAGGGCCTGTTCTACGGCGGCGGCCTGACCCAGCTCGGCCGGCAGGCCCTGGCCAGCGGCATCGTCTCGGTCTACTCCTTCGGGGTGGCCGTGCTGATCGCCCTCGCCGTCAAGGCCCTGATCGGCCTCCGGTCCGACCCCGACGACGAGGTCGCCGGCATCGACGTGGCCGAGCACGCGGAGAGCGCGTACGACCTGTCGCCGACCACCGGCAGCTCCGCCGGTGGGGCCTTCGCGATGGCCGGGCTCAGCCCGGGCGCCGCGAAGCCGGCCTCGGAGGAGGCCACCGCGCCGGCCACCGCGCCGGTGGACGAGAAGGTCGCCGGTTAACGTTCCTGGAATGGAGGGCTTGGACATGAAGCTGGTGACCGCGGTCATCAAGCCGTACCAGCTGGACGCGGTGAAGGAGGCCCTGCACGCCCTCGGCGTGGCCGGCCTGACCGTCAGCGAGGTTCAGGGGTACGGGCGGCAGAAGGGGCACACCGAGGTCTACCGGGGTGCCGAGTACACGGTCGAGTTCCTGCCCAAGATCCGGGTCGAGGTGCTCACCGACGAGATGGATGTCGACAAGATCGTGGACGCGATCGTGGCGGCGGCCCGGACCGGCAAGATCGGCGACGGGAAGGTCTGGGTGACCGGCGTCGAGGAGGTCGTCCGGGTCCGGACCGGCGAACGCGGCCTCGACGCCCTGTAGGAGGCGCCACCAGATGACCCCGTCGACCAGGAACGACGCGCCGGAGACCCCCATTTCCGCCGGCGCCGGCCTCCTGGTCGACGGGGTCGTCCGCGTACCGGCCGGGATCGGCGCGGCGGCCCGCCGGGAGCGGGCCGCGGCGTTCGACGACTGGCTCGCCGCGCTGCTGCCGCCCCGGCCCGGCATCGCCCTGATCGCGGTCGGTGGCCTCGGGCGGCGGCAGTGCGCCCCGCAGGGTGACCTGGACCTGGTCCTGCTGCACGCCGGGGTGCCCGGCGTGGACCAGCTGGCCGCGTCGCTGTGGTACCCGATCTGGGACGCCGGCGTGCGGCTGGACCACTCGGTGCGCACCCTCGCCGAGGCGCTCTCCGTGGCCCAGGACGACGTCAAGGTCGCCCTCGCCCTGCTCGACGCCCGCTTCGTCGCCGGGGACCGGGCGCTCGCCGACACCCTGCACCGGACCGCCACCGACCACTGGCGGCGTACCGCCGTCCGCCAGCTGCCCGGGCTGCGCGAGATCACCGCCGCCCGCTGGCGTACCCACGGGGAACTGGCCTTCCTGCTGGAGGGCGACCTCAAGGAGGCCGCCGGCGGCCTGCGCGACGTGGGCATCCTGCGGGGCATCGCCACCGCCGGCGTCACCGACGCGCTGCGCCCCGCCGTCCGCGCCGCCCACCTGCGCCTGCTGGACACCCGCGACGCCCTGCACGAGCAGGTCGGCCGCCGGGTCGACCGGCTGGTCGCCCAGGAACGCGACGGGGTCGCCGCCCTGCTCGGGATGGAGGACGGCGACGCGCTGCTGCGCCGGGTCGCCGGGGACGCCCGCACCATCAGCCACGCCCTCGACGACGCCTGGCGGGCCGCCGACCGGCTCCGCTCCGGCCGCCGCCGGGGCGCCGACGGGCGTCCGCTGCGCCGTCCGGTGGCCCGGGACGTGGTCGAGCACGACGGCGAGCTGGTGCTGGCCCGCACCGCCATCGGCGCCCGCCCCGACCCGAGCCTGTCGCTGCGGATCGCCGCCGCGGCGGCCACCACCCGGCTGCCGATCGCCCGGGCCACCTGCGAGTGGCTGGCCGCGTACTGCCCGCCGCTGCCCGCGCCGTGGCCGCCGGCCGCCCGGGCCGCGCTGACCACCCTGCTCGGCGCCGGACCCGGCCTGGTGCCCGCCTGGGAGACCTGCGACCGGTACGGGCTGATCGACGGCTGGCTGCCCGAGTGGACCCGGCTGCGCAGCCTGCCCCAGCACAACCCCGTGCACCGGTACACCCTCGACCGGCACCTGGTGCAGACCGCGTACGAGGCGAGTCGGCACACCCGCGAGGTGGACCGGCCCGACCTGCTGCTGCTCGGCGCGTTCCTGCACGACATCGGCAAGGGGCTGCCCGGCGACCACAGCACCGTCGGGGCCCCGCTGGCCGAGGCGGTGGCCACCCGGATCGGCCTGCCCGAGCCGGAGGTGGCGCTGATCGGCACGCTGGTCCGGCTGCACCTGCTCCTGCCCGACGTGGCCACCCGCCGTGACCTGTCCGACCCGGTCACCATCGCCGGGGTGGCCGAGCGGGTCGGCGACACCACCACCCTCGACCTGCTGCACGGCCTGGTCCGCGCCGACGCGGCGGCCACCGGCCCGGCCGCCTGGTCGGACTGGAAGGGGCGGCTGGTCGGCGAGCTGGTCGGCCGGGTGCGCACCGCGCTGGACACCGGGGTGCTGCCCGCCCCGCCCGCCCCGGACCCGGCGCTGGTGGCCGGGCCGCTGCCGGTCGTACACCTGACGGAGGACCGAGTGGCGGTGGCCGCGGCGGACCGGCGGGGGCTGCTCGCGACGGTCGCCGGCTGTCTGGCCCTGCACCGGCTGGAGGTGCTCTCCGCGGACGCCGCCACGGTCGACGGCCGCGCCCTGGTGCAGTGCCGCGTCCAGCCGCGCTACGGCCTCACCCCCGACCCGATCGCGCTCAGCGCGGACCTGCGCCGGGCGGTCAACGGCGACGTCTCGGTCACCCAGCGGCTGCGCGGCCGGGCCCTGGCCGCTCGCGGGGAGGGTGCCGCGCCCCGGGTGGTCTGGCACCGGGAGGCCGCCACCGACGCGGTGCTGCTGGAGCTGCGCGCCGCCGACGCGGCCGGGCTGCTCTACCGGGTCACCTGCGCCCTCGACGAGGCCGGGGCGCAGGTCCGGGCCGCCCGGATCTCCACCCTCGGCGCCGACGTGGTGGACGCCTTCTATCTGGTCGGCGGCTGGCCGGACGACGCCGAGCGGGCCCGGCTGGAGGCCGCGGTGCTGGCCGCCGTCTGAGCGCGGTACGTCCGGCGACGTAGCCGCGGAGCCGCCCGTGGGGGCACGTCGAGGGGCCGGCCGACGGGCAGAATGACCGACGTGCCAGCGGTCGAGGATCCGGACGGGCGTCGCCAGGAGTCGGCGGGCGACCTCGCGCTGGCCCTGTTCCTGCTGCTGCTCGGGGTCTTCGCCACGGCTGCGGCCGGGCGCAACCAGCCCGGCGCCGTCGCCGTCGACGCCGGGGCCCTGGTCCTGGCCGGCGGCGCCGCCCTCGCGCTGGTCGGGCGGCGCCGCGCACCCCGGGTGACCCTCGCCCTGGTCAGCGTCGCGGTCTCCGCCTACCTGGTGCTCGGCTACCCGTACGGCCCGGTGCTGCTCAGCTTCATGGTGGCCGTCTACACGGTGGCGGTGCGGCTGCCGATCCGGGCGGCCGCCGTCGCGGCGGCGGGCGGGCTCGTGCTGATCCTGGTGCACGTCTTCTGGTCCCGGGGCGCCGCGCCCGGTGCGGCCGCGGCGCTGCCCGGGTCGGCCTGGGTCGTGGTGCCGTTCGCGCTGGGCGTCGCGGTGCGGACCAACCGCGAGACGACCGCCCGGGCCCGCGCCGAGCAGGCCCGGCTGCTGGCCGACGGGGAGCGGCTGCGGGTGGCCCGGGAGGTGCACGACGTGGTGGGGCACGGCCTGGCGGCGATCCACATGCAGGCGGAGATCGCGCTGCACCTGCTGGCGAAGCGGCCGGAGCAGGCCGAGACGGCGCTGCGGGCGATCAGCCGGACCAGCAAGGAGGCGCTGGACGAGCTGCGGGTGACGCTGACCGTGGTCCGCCGGGACGAGGCGGACGCCCAGCGGGCCCCGGCGCCCGGGCTGGACCAGGTGCCGCAGCTGCGGGACCGGCTGGCCGGGGCCGGGGTGCCGGTCACCGTGACGGTGGACGGGGAACCGCGGCCGCTGCCCGTGGCGGTGGACCTGGCCGCCTACCGGGTGGTGCAGGAGTCGTTGACCAACGTGCTGCGGCACGCCGGGCCGGCCACCGCCGCCGTCCGACTCCGGTACGCGCCCGCCGAGGTGGCCGTGGAGGTGACCGACACCGGCCGGGGCGCGCCGACCGGGGTCGGGCCGGGCGGCGGGTTCGGGCTGGCCGGGATGCGGGAGCGGGTCACCGCGCTGGGCGGGTCGTTCGCCGCCGGCCCGCACTCCGGCGGCGGTTTCCGGGTGTACGCGGCACTGCCGGTGGAGGAGGCTCAGTGATCACGGTGTTGCTCGCCGACGACCAGGACCTGGTGCGGATCGGGCTGCGGGCCCTGGTGGAGAGCGAGGACGACCTGAGCGTGGTCGGCGAGGCCGCCGACGGGCTGCGCGCCGTGGAGCTGGCCCGTGCGCAGCGCCCCGACGTGGTGCTGATGGACGTCCGGATGCCGGGCGTGGACGGCATCGAGGCGACCCGGCGGATCGTCGCCGACCCCGCGCTGGCCGGTACCCGGGTGGTCGTGCTGACCACCTTCGAGCTCGACGAGTACGTCTTCGACGCGCTGCGGTACGGGGCGAGCGGCTTCCTCACCAAGGACACCCCGCCGGCGGAGCTGCTGCGGGCCATCCGGGTGGTGGCCGAGGGGGAGGCGCTGCTGTCGCCCTCGGTGACCCGCCGGGTGGTCCGTGAGTACGCTGCCCGGCCGGCCCGGGTGCCCCGCCCGCACCCGCGCCTGGACGCCCTCACCGACCGGGAGCGGGAGGTGGTCGGGCTGGTCGGCGAGGGGTTGAGCAACGCCGAGATCGCCGGCCGGCTGGTGGTCAGCCCGGCCACCGCGCGGACCCACGTCAGCCGGGCGATGGTGAAGCTGGGCGCCCGGGACCGGGCCCAGCTGGTGGTCTTCGCGTACCAGTCGGGGCTGGTCGACTCGTGATCGTCGGGGGGTCGGCCGGAGCGGCCGGCGGGACGGCCGGCGGAGGCTACGGAGCTCGATCACGCCGGGCACGGCGGCTGCGGGCGGTGCCGGGGCCGGGCCGGAGCGCGGGTGCGGGCGGCGGGCTACCCTAGCGGTGGCTGGACTCCTGCCCAGCCGCGTTGTGCCCGCCGGAAAAACGACAAACGGGATGTTCGCGTGTTTGACACCTTGAGTGACCGCCTGTCCGGGATCTTCACCAAGCTCCGTGGCAAGGGTCGGCTCACCGACGCCGACATCGACGCCACCGCGCGCGAGATCCGCATGGCGCTGCTGGAGGCCGACGTCGCCCTGCCGGTGGTCAAGGGCTTCATCGCGAACGTCAAGGAGCGGGCCCGGAGCGCCGAGGTCTCCCAGGCGCTCAACCCGGCCCAGCAGATCATCAAGATCGTCAACGACGAGCTGGTCAACGTGCTCGGCGGCGAGGGGCGGCGGCTCCAGTTCGCCAAGCAGCCGCCGACCGTGATCATGCTGGCCGGCCTCCAGGGTTCCGGCAAGACCACCCTCGCCGGCAAGCTGGCGCGCTGGCTCAAGGCTCAGGGGCACCAGCCGCTGCTGGTCGCCGCCGACCTCCAGCGCCCCAACGCCGTCGGGCAGCTCCAGGTGCTCGGTGGCCGCGCCGGCGTCGAGGTGTACGCCCCGGAGCCCGGCAACGGCACCGGCGACCCGGTGCAGGTCGCGCGCGCCTCGATCGAGCACGCCAAGCGGGCCGCCCGGGACATCGTCATCGTCGACACCGCCGGCCGCCTCGGCATCGACGCCGAGATGATGCAGCAGGCCGCCGACATCCGCGACGCCGTCGACCCCGACGAGGTCATCTTCGTCATCGACGCGATGGTCGGTCAGGACGCGGTCCGGACCGCCGAGGCGTTCCGGGACGGGGTCGGTATCACCGGCGTGGTCCTCTCCAAGCTCGACGGCGACGCCCGCGGTGGCGCCGCGCTGTCGGTCCGGGAGGTCACCGGGCAGCCGATCCTCTTCGCCTCCACCGGCGAGAAGCTGGAGGACTTCGACGTCTTCCACCCCGACCGGATGGCCAGCCGGATCCTCGGCATGGGCGACGTCCTCACTCTGATCGAGCAGGCCGAGCAGGCCTTCGACTCCGATCAGAAGGAGAAGATGACCGCCAAGCTGATGGGCGGCGAGCAGTTCACCCTGGAGGACTTCCTCGACCAGCTCATCGCGGTCCGCCGGATGGGCCCGATCGCCAACGTGCTGGCCATGATGCCCGGCATGGGGCAGATGAAGGACCAGCTCTCCGAGCTGGACGACAAGCACTTCGACCGGGTCACCGCGATCATCCGGTCGATGACCCCGGGCGAGCGGACCAACCCGAAGATCATCAACGGTTCCCGGCGGGCCCGGATCGCCAGCGGTTCCGGCGTCACCGTGATGGACGTCAACCAGCTGCTCAACCGCTTCGCCGACGCGCAGAAGATGATGAAGCAGATGGGCGGCATGATGGGCCTGCCCGGCGGTGGCCGGCGCAAGGCGACCAAGTCGCCGAAGAACAAGCGCAAGGGCACCAAGGGCGGCAACCGGCCGCGCACCGGGGCGGGCGCCGGGATGCCGGGCGGCTTCCCAGGCGGCATGCCGCAGCTCCCGCCGGGCATGGACCCGGGCGACCTGGCCGGCGGTCAGGGCCTGCCGCCGGGCTTCAAGCTCCCGAAGATCGATTTCAACAAGCTCGGCAAGGGCGACGGCAAGCGCTGACGTTGGGGCCGGATGGCGGCGCCCGTCACCGCCGTCGGTTCGCGTCGGTTCGCCCCGGTTCCGCCGGGTGGTGGCGGCGACCGCCATCCGGTCGCGGGTCACCGTCGTGGTGCCTTCTTCGGGGGACGCTGACCCGTCATGCTCTCCAGCCGCGCCTGCTTGTGCTCGACGCGGCGCCGCTGCCGCGGCGTCAAGTCCGGCCGGCCGCTCTGCCGCAGGTAGTTGGGTACCCGGCGGTCGTTCGGAATCGGCATGCTCATCGCGCGACCTCCTCGTCGGCGTGGACGGCGAGGGGGATGTCCCGCAATGCGGGCACCTCCTGCCGTCGCGGTTCCCGGGTCAGGGTCGCGGTGCACCGCTCCGGCCTGACCTCCAGGTACGGCGGCGCCTCGCCGCCGGGGTACTCGGCGACGGCGACGGCGACCGGCATATGCCACTGGCGCTCCGGGCGCACCTGGATGGTCTGCCCCGGCTGGACCAGGTACGAGGGCCGGTTGACCTTGCCGCCGTCGACGGTGAAGGTGTTGTGGGCGACGAGGTCGCGCGCCTCGTCCACCGAGCGCGCGAAGCCGGCCCGGTGCACCAGCGCGTCCATCCGCTGTTCCAACTGTCCGACCAGGTTCTCCGTCGCGTCGCCCGGCTGCCGGGCCGCCGTCACCACCGCCCGGGCCAGCTGCCGCACGCGCAGCTCGTACACCGCCCGGACGTGCTGCTGGTCGGCGTCGGTCAGCTGGTACCCGCGCGGGGCGCGCCGCGGCCCGCCCCGGATGCCGACCGGGTGCCGCTGCCGGCGCAGCCGGTAGCCGTGCGCCGGGTGCAGCGGGACCTCGTCGGTGGGCGAGGGACGTACCTTCGTCCGGACAGCCATCTTTCCTCCCTGAGCTCTCGGGTCCGACCACCGTTCATCGGCACCGGGTGAGGCGGCCCCACCCGGTCCGGGTGAGCCTTCCGGCCACCGCCGCGCCGGGCGGTTCCGGCCCGCCGAGGCGCGGCAGGGGATGATCCGGTAGGACTGTGCACATGGCTCTGCATGTGCGCGGTGTGCTCCTGCCGGACGACGAGGTCCGGGATCTGTGGCTGGTCGGCGACCGGGTCACCTTCGAACCGGTGCCCGGCGCGGAGACCGTGGTCGACGGCGGGTACGTGCTGCCCGGCCTGATCGACGCGCACTGCCACATCGGCATCGCCCGGGGCGGCACCCCGATCACCTCGCTCGACCAGGCCCGCGAGCTGGCCCGTATCGACCGGGACGCCGGGGTGCTGGCGATCCGGGACGCCGGCTCGCCGTACCCGTACCCAGAGCTCGACGACGAGCCGGACCTGCCGCGACTGGCCCGCGCGGGCCGGCACGTCGCCCCGCCGAAGCGCTACCTGCGCGACATCGGCGTGGAGGTCGGCGCGGCGGAGGTGGCCGCGACGGTCGCCGCGCAGGCCGCCGCCGGCAACGGCTGGGTCAAGCTGGTCGGCGACTGGATCGACCGGGGCGTCGGCGACCTGGCGCCGGCCTGGGACGCCGACACCATGACCGCGGCCGTCGAGGCCGCGCACGCCGCCGGGGTACGCGCCGCGGTGCACACCTTCTCCGAGTCGGCCGTGGAGATCATGGTGCGGGCCGGGGTGGACTCGGTCGAGCACGGCACCGGGTTGAGCCTCGACCTGATCGACCTGATGGCCCGGCAGGGCACCGCGCTGATCCCCACGATGATCAACATCCAGACCTTCGGCGGCATCGCCGACCAGGCCCGGGCCAGGTTCCCCGGGTACGCCGACCACATGCTCGCCCTGCGCGACCGCTTCCCGGAGGTGGTCCGCGCCGCGTACGAGGCGGGGGTGCCGATCTACGTGGGCACCGACGCGGGCGGCGGCATCGACCACGGGCTGGCCGCCGAGGAGATGCTGCTGCTGCACGAGCGGGCCGGCATGTCCGCGGTGGACGTCCTCGCCGCCGCCTCCTGGCGGGGCCGCGAGTGGCTCGGCTTCCCCGGCCTGGTCGAGGGCGGCCTGGCCGACCTGACCGTCTACCCGGAGGACCCGCGCAAGGACCTGCGCGTCGTCCGCACCCCGTCCCGCGCCATCCTCCGAGGCCGCGTGCTCCGCTGACCCCCGCCGTAGGGCGCGAGGGCGTGGGGCGCGGGTGGTCAGGGGGTGGCAGCCGTCAGGAAGAGGTGCAGGGCCAGGTCGGCCAGGGCCTCGGCGGTGTCGTCCACCGGGGCCTGGGGGAGCACGATGTGGCTGACCACCAGGCGGACGATGGTGTCGGCGGCGAAGGCCAGCGCCGCCGGGTCGGCGTCGGGCAGGTGGTCGCCGGCCCACTCCAGCAGGGCGCCGGAGGCCTCGGTCAGCACCAGCTCGGCCCGGGTGGTCAGGAAGGGCAGCAGCTCGTCGGAGCCGCCCCGGGCGCTGGTCAGGATCGCCTTGATCAGCGGGTTGTCGGCCGCCTCGGCGAGGGTGTGCCGGATGGCCGCGTACGCGCCGGCCCGCACGTCGGCGCCGTGCGCGCGCAGCGCGGCGCGTACCTCGGCGACGAACCGGTCCACCTCGCGTCGGGCGAGGGCCTCGGCCAGCCCGGCCTTGCTGCCGAACTCGTTGTAGACGGTCTGCCGGCTCACCCCGGCGGCGGCGGCCACCCCGCCCATCCGTACCCCGTCCCAGCCGGACGCGGCGGTCTGCGCGCGGGCGGCGTCGACGATCGTGTCGCGCAGCCGCTGGCGGGCGGAATCCCTCAGCTCACCCATCGTGGTCGAAGTCTACGGTCGGCGCGTCCGGCCGCCCACGCCGTCGCCAGCGGACGCGGCGCGACGCGACGGACGCCTCCCGGGCGCAGTGGCGAGCCGGACGCCGCCTAGGATGTGCGGTCATGGCACGCGTGCTCACTCCCCGTGCGGAGGACTTCCCCCGCTGGTACCAGGACCTGATCGCCAAGGCGAAGCTGGCCGACAACGGCCCGGTCCGCGGCACCATGGTCATCCGCCCCGCCGGCTACGCCATCTGGGAGCGGATGCAGGCCGAGATGGACGCCCGGATCAAGGCGGCCGGCGCGGAGAACGCGTACTTCCCGCTCTTCATCCCGGAGAGCTACCTCAAGCGCGAGGCCCAGCACGTCGAGGGCTTCTCGCCGGAGCTGGCAGTGGTCACCCACGGTGGCGGCAAGCAGCTCGCCGAGCCGGTGGTGGTGCGCCCCACCAGCGAGACGGTCATCGGCGAGTTCATGGCCAAGTGGATCGACTCGTACCGGGACCTGCCGCTGCTGCTCAACCAGTGGGCCAACGTGGTCCGCTGGGAGCTGCGCCCGCGGATCTTCCTGCGCACCAGCGAGTTCCTCTGGCAGGAGGGGCACACCGCGCACGCCACCCGGGAGGACGCCCGCGCCTACGCGCGGCGGATCCTCCACGAGGCGTACGAGGACCTGATGGTCAACGTGCTGGGCATTCCGGTGGTGGTCGGCCTGAAGACCGCCCGGGAGCGCTTCGCCGGGGCGACCGCCACCTACACCTGCGAAGGCATGATGGGTGACGGCAAGGCCCTTCAGCTCGGCACCAGCCACGAGCTGGGGCAGAACTTCGCCAAGGCGTTCGACATCAGCTACTCCTCGGCCGAGGGTGGCCGGGAGCACGCCTGGACGACCTCCTGGGGCACCTCCACCCGGATGCTCGGTGGCCTGATCATGGCCCACGGCGACGACAACGGCCTGCGCGTGCCGCCGAGGCTGGCGCCGATCCAGGCGTACGTGATGATCGTCAAGGACGGCGAGGGCGTCGGCGAGGCGGCGGCCAAGCTCCGCGACGGCCTGCGCGACGCCGGTGTCCGGGTCGCGCTCGACGACCGCACCGACACCGCGTTCGGCCGCCGGGCCGTCGACGCCGAGCTGCGCGGCTATCCGGTACGTGTCGAGGTCGGCCCCCGCGACCTGGCCGCCGGCAACGCGGTCGTGGTCCGGCGTACGGACGGCTCGAAGTCCCCGACCCCGGTCGCCGACGTGGTCGGCGCGGTGCTGGACGCCCTGGAGGCCGACCAGCAGACGCTGCACGACCAGGCCCTGGCGCACCGGCAGTCCCGCACCGTCGAGGTGTCGAGCCTCGCGGAGGCGATCGAGGCGGCGGCCACCGGCTGGGCCAAGGTGCCGTGGTCGGCGGTCGGCGTGCAGGGCGAGGCCGAGGCGAACGGCCAGGGCGTCACCGTGCGCTGCCTGCTCCGCGCCGACGGCTCCGTGCCCGACTCCGAGGACGAGCCCGACCTGGTGGCCATCCTGGCCCGCGCCTACTGAGCAGTCGTACCCCGGAAGCCGGTCCCGCCCCGCGGGCCCGGCTTCCGTGCTTTCCCCGCCCCGCACCCCGGTGAGTCGATCTCCGTGGCCGACAGCTGTCCCGGACCTGTGGAGCCCGGAGTGCTCGGTAGGGTCGGGGCATGAGGTTCGAGGCGGGGCGGCTGGTCATGCACCGCAACGTGCGGCAGGGTCGGATCGGGTGGGTGCGGCCGGCGCGGGTGGTGGCCGACGACGAGCGTGGGCTGCTGCTCTGGATCGCCCGGGACACTCCGATCGCCAACGAGGTCACCGAGGCCGGGCTGGGCATGCGGGCCATGCCGTTCGTCGAGTGGATCTCCTCGTCGTACCGGCTGGCGCACGGCCGGTGGAACGGGCCGCCGCTGCTGAAGTTCCTGCCCAGCGGCGCCACCCACTCCGTCTGGTGGTTCCGCGACGCCGCCGGCCGCTTCGCCAACTGGTACGTCAACCTCGAGGAGCCCGCCGTCCGCTGGGACGACGGCCCGGTCGCCGGGGTCGACGTGGTGGACCAGGACCTGGACGTGGTGGTCCACCCCGACCGCAGCTGGCGGTGGAAGGACGAGGAGGAGTTCGTCGAGCGGCTCGCCTTCCCCGACGACTACTGGGTGGCGGACGAGAAGGCGGTGCGGGCCGAGGGGGAGCGGGTGATCGCCCTGGCCGAGGCGGGGGAGTTCCCGTTCGACGGGACCTGGTGCGACTTCGAGCCGCCGGTGGACTGGGCCGTCCCGGACGCGCTCCCACCGGGCTGGGACCGTCCGCCGGTGCGCTGACCGGCGTGATCCCGGTCACCGCGCGGCGGTCCTGAGCGTGGTCTCCGGGTCCGGTGTGAGAGATCGGCGCCGGATCTGGCAGAATGGGGCGCTGGTATCCGGCACGCGTTCGGCGCCCTCTAACCCGGGCGCGTCGCCAGTCCACCGAGCAGTCTCCGGCCCAAACCCCACTGTGCCGGGTGGCGCTCACCCGTGCACCGCCCGTACCGGGTCGGTGAGATCGCAACAGGAGCGAAACAACTGTGGCCGTAAAGATCCGGCTCCTGCGGATGGGCAAGATCCGCAACCCGCAGTACCGCATCGTCGTCGCCGACTCGCGCACCAAGCGTGACGGTCGCGCGATCGAGTTCGTCGGCGTGTACCAGCCGAAGGAAGACCCTTCGGTGATCGAGGTCAAGTCGGACCGGGTCCAGTACTGGCTCTCCGTCGGCGCGCAGCCGAGCGAGGCCGTGCAGCGTCTGCTGGAGCTGACCGGTGACTGGCAGAAGTACAAGGGCCTGCCGGCCCCGCCGCCGCTGAAGGTCGCCCCCGAGCGGGCCGACCGCAAGGCGGCGTACGAGGCCGAGGCGAAGGCCGCCGCCGGGCTGGCCCCGGAGGCCCCGGCCCGGCCGGCCAAGAAGGCCTCCAAGGCTGAGGCTCCGGCCAAGGTCGAGGCTCCGGCCGAGGCGGAGGCGCCGAAGACCGAGGCTCCGAAGACCGAGGCTCCGGCCGAGGCCCCGGCCGCTGCTGCCGACGCCGGTGAGCAGGCCTGACGTGGCACTGCGTCCCGCGCTGGAGCACCTGGTCAAGGGCATCGTGGACCACCCGGACGACGTGCGCGTCCGGTTGGTCGACTCCCGTCGGGGCAAGCGGCTGGAAGTCCGCGTGCACCCCGAGGACCTCGGCACGGTGATCGGGCGGTCCGGTCGGACCGCCAAGGCGCTGCGCCAGGTGATCGGCTCCATCGGTGGACGCGGCGTACGCGTCGACATCGTCGACTCGTACTGATGCTGCTCATCGTCGGCAGGATCGGCAAACCGCACGGGATCCGCGGTGAGGTCACCGTGGAGGTGCGGACCGACGAGCCCGAAGCGCGATTCGCCCCCGGCGCCGGCGTGCTCTTCCGGGTCCCGGCGGAGTTGACAATCGAGGCGGCCCGCTGGCACCAGGGTCGGATGCTGGTCGCCTTCGAGGGCATCGAAGGCCGCGAGGTCGCCGAGGCGCTGCGCGGCACCCTGCTCGGCGTGGACAGCGCCGACGTCGCCTCGCCGGAGGACCCGGAGGAGTTCCACGACCACCAGCTGGTCGGGCTCGCCGTGGTCACCCCGTCCGGCGAACGGCTGGGCGAGGTGGCCCGGATCGACCACGCCCCCGCCTCGGACCTGCTCGTCCTGCGCCGCCCCGAGGGGCGGACCGCGCTCATCCCGTTCGTCAAGGCGATCGTGCCCGAGGTCGACCTCGCCGGCGGTCGCGTCGTCGTCGACCCGCCGGCCGGTCTGCTCGACCTCTAGACCGAAAGCCGCCCCCATGCGCGTCGACATCGTGTCGATCTTTCCGGAGTACTTCGCCCCGCTGGACCTGTCGCTGATCGGCCGGGCCCGGGAGAACGGCACGCTCCGGCTGGCCGTACACGATCTGCGCGGCTGGACCCATGACGTGCACCGCACGGTCGACGACACCCCCTACGGGGGCGGACCCGGCATGGTGATGCGGCCCGAGCCGTGGGGCGACGCCCTCGACACCCTGGCCCCCGACGAGCTCAGCCCGGACGGCCTCACCCTGCCCCGGCTGCTGGTGCCCTCGCCGGCCGGCGTCCCGTTCACCCAGGCGATGGCCCACGAGCTGGCCGCCGAGTCGCACCTGCTCTTCGCCTGCGGCCGGTACGAGGGCATCGACCAGCGGGTGCTCGACCACGCCGCCACCCGGATGCGGGTCACCGAGGTCTCGCTCGGCGACTACGTGCTCTTCGGCGGCGAGGTCGCGGTGCTGGTGATCCTGGAGGCGGTCACCCGGCTGTTGCCCGGGGTGCTCGGCAACGCCGGCTCCCTGGACGAGGAGTCGCACGCGCACGGGCTGCTCGAGGCCCCGATGTACACCAAGCCGGCGAGCTGGCGCGGGCACGAGGTGCCGGAGGTGCTCCGCTCCGGCGACCACGGCCGGGTCGCCCGCTGGCGGCGCGACGAGGCGCTCACCCGCACCGCTGCCCGGCGGCCCGACATGATCGCCGCGCTGCCCCCGGAGAGCCTGGACAAACGGGACGTCGCCGCGCTGGACCGGGCCGGATTTCAGCCGCCGCCGGGGGATGTGGCAAAGTAGAGGGGTTGCCGCATCCGTCCGCGCCCGCGGGCGGCTGCGAGGATCCCCGACCGGGGTCGGCCCGCCGATCACCACCCGGGAATCAGAATCACCCATCCGCGCATCGAGTGACGGTGCGCCGTGAGCCTTACGAGGACGCAGCGATGAACATCCTGGACGCCCTTGACGCCCAGTCGAAGCGGACCGACCTTCCCGACTTCCGTGCCGGTGACACCGTCAAGGTGCACGCGCGGGTCGTCGAGGGCAACCGGTCCCGTGTCCAGATCTTCCAGGGCGTCGTCATCCGCCGCCAGGGTGACGGTCTGCGCGAGACCTTCTCGGTCCGCAAGGTCAGCTTCGGTGTCGGCGTCGAGCGGACCTACCCGCTCAACGGCCCGGGCATCGACCGGATCGAGATCGTGACCCGCGGTGACGTCCGGCGCGCGAAGCTCTACTACCTGCGGGAGCTGCGCGGCAAGAAGGCCAAGATCAAGGAGAAGCGGGAGAAGCTCCCCAGCTGATCTTCGGCTCGCCACGCCGGCTGAGCTGCCCGGGTGTCATATCGACCAGAGCGCATTACCCTGGTCGATACGGGCGCAGGAGGGCGGCGACGACGGTCGCGGCACAGCGAATGTCCACTACCGCCCGTGGGGCCTCGCCGAGGCCCCCGGGCGGTAGTGTCGTTTCTGCGGACCGGGGAGTGACGTGGTACGGGTGTTGGACGAGAGCGACACAGTCGATCCATGGCGCCGACGGGTCCGGCGCGGGCGCCGGCAGATGCCCCTCTGGCAGGAGTTGCCACTGCTCCTGGTGGTGGCGTTCTGCCTCGCGGTGCTGATCCGCACCTTCCTGCTCCAGGCGTTCTTCATCCCCTCCGGCTCGATGGAGGACACCCTCCTCATCGGTGACCGGGTGCTGGTCAACAAGGTCGTCTACGACGTCCGCGATCCGCTGCGCGGCGAGGTGGTGGTGTTCCGGGGCACCGACCGCTGGGTGGCCCAGGAGACCCAGGAACCGGAGCCGGGCCTCGCCGGCAAGGTGGGCCGCACCTTCGGCGACCTGGTCGGGGTGAGCCGCCCCGGCGAGAAAGACTTCATCAAGCGCGTCATCGGCCTGCCTGGCGACCGGGTCAAGTGCTGCGACGACCAGGGGCGCGTGCTGGTCAACGGCATCCCGCTGGACGAGCCGTACGTGATCCGGAACTCACCGCTGGACGTCCCGCCGAACCCGCGCGAGTGCCGGTCCCGCCGCTTCGACGAGGTGGTCGTCCCGCCCGGCCAGATCTTCGTGATGGGCGACCACCGGTTGGTCTCCCAGGATGCTCGCTGCCAGGGCCCGGTGCCGATCGAGAACGTGGTCGGGCGGGCCTTCGCCGTGGTCTGGCCCTCCTCGCGGTGGGCGTCGCTGCCGGTGCCGTCGACCTTCGACCCGGTGGCCGGGGCCGCCGCCGCTCCGCCCGCCCCGGTGGCGCCGACCCCGGTGGGCGGAGTGGTGCTCGTCCTCCCGCTCACGGCCCTGACTACCGTTGTCGCGGGTTCCGGACGATCGTCGCGCGCCCGGCAACGTAGGCTCCTCCCGTGATTGACGAGCAGACCGAAAAGCCCCGCAGCTCCTTCTGGAAAGAGCTGCCCATCCTATTGGGTGTCGCGATCCTGGTGGCGGTGCTGGTCCGCGCATTCGTGCTGCAGACCTTCTTCATTCCGTCCCCCTCGATGGAGAACACCCTCAAGATCGATGATCGGGTGCTGGTCAACAAGTTGGTCTACGACTTCCGCTCGCCGCACCGCGGCGAGGTGGTCGTGTTCAAGGCGCCGACGGAGTGGAGCGGCAACCCGGACGGCGAGGACTTCATCAAGCGGGTGATCGGCGTCGGCGGCGACCACGTGGTCTGCTGCGACGCCCAGGACCGGCTGACGATCAACGGCAGGGCCCTCGACGAGCCGTACATCTACTCGGCGAACGGCCAGCAGGACAAGCCGGCCGACCAGGAGTTCGACATCACCGTGCCGCAGGGGCGGCTCTGGGTGATGGGCGACCACCGCTCCGCCTCCGGCGACTCGCTGGAGCACTGGCAGCAGTCCGGTCGGAACATCGACAGCGCCACCATCCCGGAGGGCGAGGTGGTGGGGCGGGCGTTCACCGTCTTCTGGCCGTTCGACCGGGCCACCTGGCTGACCGTGCCGAAGCAGTTCGACGGGATCCCCAACCCGTAAGGCCGGCCGCCGTCGCCCCCGGGGCGTGGTCGATCGTCACCCGCGTCTGGCAGGCTGGGGCGGTGACCGTCTACACCCCTCGCCGCGCGGCCCGGGTACTGCTCGTCGACGCGGGTGGCCGGGTGCTGCTGTTCCGGGGCAGCGATCCGGCCCGCCCGGAGCACCACTACTGGTTCACCCCGGGCGGCGGCCTCGACCCCGGGGAGACCCCGGCCCAGGGCGCGGCCCGCGAGCTGGCCGAGGAGACCGGGCTCCGGCTCGACCCGGCCGAGCTGGGCGACGCGGTCTTCGCGCAGACGATCGAGTTCCCCTTCGACGGGGTCTGGTACCGCCAGGAGCAGGAGTTCTTCCTGCTCCGGGTGCCCGACTGGGAGGTGGACACCGCGGGCTTCGACGAGATCGAGCGGGCCAGCGTCTCCGGGCACCGCTGGTGGCCGGTCGGCGAGCTGGCGGGCTCCGGCGAGCGGTACTACCCGGAGGACCTGCCCGCCGTGCTGGACCGGGTTCTCGCAGCGTCCGCCGGCCCGGTGCCGTCCCGGGGCGGGGGTGGGTCGTGCTGACGCCGCCGCGCACCGTGGTGCGCCGGGAGGGTGGGCTCTACGCGCTGGAGCGGGCCCTGCAGCGGCGGGGCTTCCGGCACGTCGCCGGCGCGGACGAGGCCGGCCGGGGGGCTTGCGCCGGCCCCCTGGTGGCCGCCGCCGCGGTGCTGCCCGAGGGCCGACGCGGCGAGATCGAGGGGCTGGCCGACTCGAAACTGCTCACCCCGGCCAGCCGGGAGCGGGTGTACGCCGAGGTGGTGGCCCGGGCCCTGGCGTACACGGTGGTGATCATCCCGGCCGAGGAGGTCGACGCCCGCGGCCTGCACGTGTGCAACGTGGCCGCGATGCGCCGGGCGCTCGCCTCGCTGACCACCCGGCCGGAGTACGTGCTGACCGACGGCTTCGGGGTGGACGGCCTGGACGTGCCCGGCCTGGCGGTGTGGAAGGGGGACCGGGTGGCGGCCTGCGTGGCGGCGGCAAGCGTGCTGGCCAAGGTCACCCGGGACCGGATCATGGTGGAGCTGGACGGGCGGTACCCGGGCTACGGCTTCGCCGAGCACAAGGGGTACATCACCGCCGAGCACACCGAGGCGTTGCGCGAGCGTGGGCCGTGCGTGGAGCACCGCTTCTCGTACGTCAACGTGGCCACCGTCTCCGGCCGGGAGGGCGCTCCGCCCCGGTCCCGACGGCCGGCCGTCGGGCCCGTGCCCGAGCCGATGGAGCGCTCAGGCGCGTCAGGGGGTACCGTCGGCGTGGCGTTGGGCGAGCAGCCTCGGCCCCCGGCGCCGGTGGGGGAAGATGTGGTCATGGAAGGCGGAGTGCGATGAGCGCGGAAGATCTCGAAAAGTACGAGACCGAGATGGAGCTGCAGCTCTACCGGGAGTACCGCGACATTGTCCGCCAGTTCTCCTACGTGGTGGAGACGGAACGCCGCTTCTACCTCGCCAACCAGGTCGACCTGCACGTGCGTAACTCCGACGGCGAGGTCTACTTCGAGGTCGAGATGCACGACGCCTGGGTGTGGGACATGTACCGTCCAGCCCGCTTCGTGAAGAACGTCCGGGTGATGACGTTCAAGGACGTCAACGTCGAGGAGCTCGAGAAGCCGGACATCTCCCTGCCCGCCGACTCCGGCTTCGGCGGCTGAGCCGGCGCGTTCCCGCCCCGCCGGCGTCCCTCCGCCCGCCGGCGACGGCCCGTCCCGTCCTGTCTGGGTCGCGGCCTCCGATGCTGCCGCCCGGGGCCGCCGGTCACTCGGCGAGCACCACGACCTCGACCCGCTGGACCAGGTTGTTGGCGAAGCCACCCCGGTTCCACGGCTGCTCCACCGGCTGGGTCCGCCCCGACGCGTCGGTCGCCCGGGCGCCGAGCGTGTGGCGGCCCGGCTCCGGTGACCACTCGAAGCGCCAACGCCGCCAGGACCACTCGCCGCCGGCCGGTTCGTCCAGGGTGGCCGGAGCCCAGCTCTCCCCGCCGTCGGTCGTCACCTCCACCGAGGTCACCGGCGCGTGCCCGGACCAGGCACGACCGTCCACCGTGCACGCCCCCGGGCGCAGCACCCGGGTACGTGACATGAAGTCCGGGAAGCCCGGCGGCCGGACCAGGGCGCGTGGCTCGATCCGGCTGACCGGCACACCCGGGTCGTCGGCGTCCCGGCGCAGCCGGTAGGCCACGGCGTTCTGGTAGCCGTCGAACTCCTCGGTCAGCACGCTGATGCCCCGCAGCCACTTCACGTGCGCCATGCCGTACCAGCCGGGCACGATCAGCCGCAGTGGGGCGCCGTGCTGCGGCAGCAGTGGCGCGCCGTTCATCTCGTATGCCAGCAGGACCTCCTCGCGGAGCGCATCGGCGGCCGGCAGGGCCCGCTGGTAGTCCTGCTCGACCCCGCGCTCCACCCCGTGGTCGGCGCCGGTGAAGACGACGTCGACCGCCTCCGGGTCGATCCCCGCCTCGCGCAGCAGCGGCGCCAGCGGCGTGCCGGTCCACTCGGCGTTGCCCACCGCCTCGACCAGCCACGGCTGGCTCACCGGCCGGGGGTGCAGCAGCGCGCGACCGTTGCCCGCGCACTCCAGCGTCACCCGCCGGGTCACCCGGGGACGCCCCCGCAGCTCGTCCATCCCCAGCACCATCGGCAGGCGGACCGCCCCGTCGAGGGTCAGCGTGTGGGTCACCGGGTCGGTGTCCGGAATGTCGTAGTGGATCAGCAGGTAGTGCAGGCCGGCGGGGGTGACGTCGTAGCGCAGCGCTTCCAGGGGGATGCCGTGGTTGCGGGCGGCGAGCTGGAGCTCTTCGGCGCTGATCGCCTCGTCCGGCCCGGCGAGCCGGGACGGTCGGCTCGCGTCGTCCACAGTGGTCATGGTGGCCTCCCTCTCGCCGACGCCGGCCCGGGGCAAGTCTAGACGGCCGGGTGCCCCCGGTCGTCGAGCTCGCCACGGCGTCCACCAGGGGTGCTGCGACCAGCCGGCCCCCGGGTCAGCCGGGGCCCGGACGGTGGTCGTCGCGCCGCTCCCGGGTCACCGGCTCGGCCCGGGTGACCGCGCGTAGCAGATCGACCCGTCCGGCGGGCGTTTTCCACAGCCCGCCCGGCTGTCCACAGGGCCGGCGGACCGGGCGGTGCGCGGGCGGTTCTCGGCGGCAGGCTCCGGCCATGCGAGCAGTGTTGTGGCGACTCATGGCCGGGTGCGCCGTCGTCCTCATCCTCGGCCCGGCGGGCGGTCCGCCGGCCGGGCGCGCGGCGCCGGCCACCGGGGCCGACCCGACGGCAATGGCGTTCCGGTGGCCGCCGACGGCCCCGGCGTTCCGGTGGCCGCTGGACGGCCCACCCCGCCCGGTGCGGCGCTTCGACCCGCCGCCCCGACCGTGGCTGCCCGGCCACCGGGGCGTCGACCTGGCCGCCCCCGCAGGGGCCACGGTCCGGGCGGCCGGCCGCGGCACGGTGCTCTTCGCCGGCATGGTCGCCGGCCGCCCGGTAGTCACCGTCGGCCACGCGGCGGGCCTGCGCACCACCTACGAGCCGGTCCTTCCCGGGGTACGCCCCGGCGACCCGGTCGCCACCGGCGCCCCGCTCGGCGAGCTGCTCGCCGGTCATCCGGGCTGCCCCGCGCCGGCGTGCCTGCACTGGGGGCTGCGGCGCAAAGCCGAGTACCTGGACCCGCTGGCGCTGGTCGGCCTCGGCCCGGTCCGGCTGCTGCCGGTCGACGGGTTCGCCGGCGGTGCGTCCGGGCCGGTTGGTGCGACGGTCCACGGGTCGGGCCGGCGCTCCGGGCCGGCCTGCCGGTGCGGGCGCCGCGCTCCGGTGCCCGTCATCGACGAGCCGACCGGGGAGCTCGTCGGATGGCCCCGGTCAGCCGCGGTCGAGCAGCGGCGGCAACCGGACGGCCAGCCGCTCGTATTCCTCGGGGGAGTTGTAGACCTGGCCGCAGACCCGCAGCCAGCCGCGCCCGTTCCACGCCATCACCGCCACCTCGGCGGCGAGCCGTTCGGCGATCCGGGTGCGCAGCGCGCGGGCGGCGTCGAGGGTGGTGGCGACCCCTGGCGGCAGCGGCACGATCCGCATCGCGACCGCCGGTCCGCCCGGGTCTGGCAGCTCGGCCGGCGCCACCCCGAGCGCGTCCCCCAGCACCCGCTGCCCGTACGCGGCGAGCGCGGCGTTGTGCGCCCGGACCCGGTCCACCCCGAGGCTGCGCAGCGTGTAGAGCCCGGCCGGGGCGCTCAGCCAGCCGGTGTAGTCGAGGGTGGCCTGCCATTCCACGTTGCCGGGGAAGCCTGCCTCCTGCTCCCACGAGACCACCAGCGGCTCGATCCGCGCCCGCCAGGCGGGGGCGACCGCGAGGACGGCGGTCCCCCGCGGGGCGTAGCCCCACTTGTGCAGGTTGCCCACCCAGAAGTCGGCGCCGACGGTGTCCACGGCGTCCGGCAACATGCCCGGCGCGTGGGCGGCGTCCACCAGGACCGGCACGCCCTGCTCGCGGGCGACCTGGACGATAGCTGCGGCCGGGAAGAGCCGTGCGGTGGCCGAGGTGAGCTGGTCGACCACGAGCAGCCGGGTACGACCGGGGCGCAGCCCGACCCGGACGGCCTCGACGACCTCCTCGTCGGTGGCCCTCAACGGCACCGGCAGGACCCGGGAGACCGCCCCGGTGCGCCGGCACTCGCGGGCGATGGCGAGGCTGACCGCGCCGTACCCGTGGTCGGTGCTGAGCACCTCGTCGCCGGGGCGCAGGCCGAGTGACTGCAGGACCACGGCGACACCGGTGGTGGTGTTGCCGACCAGGGCGGTGCCCTCCGGGTCGGCGCCGAGGAAGGTGGCCAGGTGCCGTCGGGTGTGGGTGATCCGGTCGACCAGCCCCTGGGTGAAGAAGCGCAGCGGGTTGGCCTCCATCTCGTCGCGCAGCCGCTGCTGCGCCCGCTGCACGCCGATCGGCACCGCGCCGAACGACCCGTGGTTGAGGTGGCTGACCGACGGGTCAAGCGAGAAGAGCAGTCGGGCCCCGGGGATCGGCTCGGGCGGCCGGGCGACGGTCACCGGATGATCGTATCGGTTGCCGGAGCACCGGCCCGGGCTTCGCGCCGCAGCACCGGCGCCCGCGAAGCCGCTCGCTCGCTGGTGGCCGACCGGCGGGTTCAGGCGCGCGGATGTGCCTGCCGGTAGGCGGCGCGCAGCCGCTCGACCGAGACGTGGGTGTAGATCTGCGTGCTGCCCAGCGAGGAGTGGCCGAGCAGCTCCTGCACCGCCCGCAGGTCCGCGCCGCCCTCCAGCAGGTGGGTCGCCGCCGAGTGCCGTAGCGCGTGCGGCCCCACCCGGGGCAGGTGCAGCGACTCGGCGTAGTCGGCGACGATCCGCCGCGCGGTGGTCGGGTTCAGCCGGCCGCCACGGGCGCCGAGCAGCAGTGCGTCCCCCGATCCCGGCCCGGCCAGCGCCGGCCGGCCGGACCGTAGCCAGTCGTCGAGGGCGCGCTGCGCCGGCACCCCGTACGGCACCGACCGTTCCCGGCCACCCTTGCCGAGGACCCGGACCACCCGGCGGCCCTGATCCACGTCGGCGGTGTCCATCCCGCACGCCTCGCTGATCCGCACGCCGGTGCCGTAGAGCAGCTCGAGCAGCACCCGGTCCCGCAGCCGTACCGGGTCGTCGGCCGGGACCGGCTCGGGCGGGCCTTCCTCGTGGTGCTGCAGGCTCGGCGGGACCTGGTTCGCCGCCCCTGCGGTGCGCGGCCCCGACTCCGACGGCGTCCCGGTGGCTACTGGCTCGGATCGGGACGGCGTTCCGGTGGCTGGGGGCCCAGCTCGGGACGGCGTTCCGGCGGCTGCGGGCCCGGCTCGGGACGGTGCCTCGACCAGCGCGGCGGCCTGGTCGGCGCGGAGCACGGTGGGTAGTTCGCGGTGCGCCCGTGGGCTCGCCAGGGGTGCGGCCACGTCGCTGGCCAGCAGCCCGGCGCGGTGCGCCCAGGCGCTGAAGGTCCGTGCCGTCGCGGCCCGCCGGGCCAGCGACGTCCGCGCCGCGCCCAGGGTCCGCTGCTTCGCCAACCAGCTGCGCAGCACCGTCAGGTCCAGCTCCGCTGGGGTGCCACAGCCCATCCGTACGGCGTGGTCGAGCAGCGACACCAGGTCGGCCACGTACGCCCGGACGGTGTGCGCGGAGCGGTTGCGCACCGCCGCCAGGTGGTCGGCGAAGTCGTCCACCGCCTCGCGCATCGCGGGTGGCAGCGCCTGGTGGGCCGCGCGGGTCCCCGGGCGCCCCGCCGGCTCCTCACCACCCCTGCCTGGCACGTGCCCAGCGTAGGCGGACCGGCCCGGCCGGGCACGGCACCGCCGCGATTCGGCCGATGGCACGCCGCCGGACGCTGGTACAGACCCCTGTGGACGGGGAGACTGATCAGGGACGAGGTGCGCGCCGCCGCTGACGCCGCGGTGGACGTCGCCGATGGGAGGGGGACCGCTGATGGGCCTGGATGTCGTCCTCTACCGGCGGGTCCGCGGGGGCCCCGGTCATCGGCTCTCCTCTGTCGCCTCCCAGGTGGTGCCCGACCCCGACGACCAGCTCGTCGGGCTGCTGGCCCGGGTCCGGGGCGGTGGTCGGACCCCCACCCTGGACCGGATCGACCCGCTGGGCGAGCTGGTGGTCGGTCCGCAGACGGCTTCCCGGCTGCTGACCGAGCTGGGCTGCCTGGCCGAGGCCGCCCGCACCCCGGCCGAGACCGCGCAGGTGCGCCGGGTGGCGCTGCTCGTCCAGCGGTGTGTGCGCGAGCGGGACGTCGAGATCCGCTTCGAGGGGGACTGAACCGCCGCGTGTCACCGCCGCGGGGCCGGCGTCGGCGTCCCGGAGTCGGGGTCGGGGTCGGGGTCGCTCGGCCGCGTCGGGACCGCCGGTGGGCGCGCCGGTCCGGGCGGTCGGCCCAGGGCGTACCCGCCGTCGCGGCGGACCACCATGGACAGCTCCTCCAGCAGGGCGAGCTTGCGCATCGCGGTACGCACGTCCACGCCGGCGCGGGCGGCCAGCGCGTCGAGGCCCACCACGCCGCGCCGGGGCAGCGACTCCAGCACCAGCGTCGCCTCGTCGTCGAGCAGGTCGACCGGACGGTCCGGCCCGCGCGCCGGCGGGGCCAGGTCGGCCCCGATCCGCCCCACCTCCTCCAGGACGTGCGGCACCCCGGTCACCAGCCGGGCGTCCGACTCCTCCCGCAGCACCTCGTGCGCGCCGACCGACATCGCCGAGGTGACCGGGCCCGGCACCACCATGGCCCGCTTGCCCATCGCGATCGCCCGGTTCAGCGTCTGGGTCGCCCCGCTGCGGGCCGAGGCCTCCACCAGCACCGTCCCCCGGGTCACGGCGGCGATCACCCGGTTGCGGATGAGGAACCGGGGCCGCACCGGGTCGGAGCCGGGCAACCATTCGCTCACCAGCAGCCCGGTCTCGGCGATCCGGTCGAACAGCGCGGCGTTGCCCATCGGGTAGGGGCGGTCCACCCCGCAGGCGAGCACCGCCACCGTCAGCCCACCGGCGGTCAACGCGCCCCGGTGCGCGGCGGCGTCGATGCCGAACGCGCCGCCGGAGACCACCGTCCAGTCCCGCTCGGCCATCCCGTACCCGAGTTCGGTGGCGACGTGCGCTTAGACGGGTAAGAGGAAGCCTGAGGTCAGTACCGGGCAGGGGAGTTGCCGGCCATCCGGTGCGCCTTGACCACTCCGATCGCCCACGAGAGCATGTCGCACCCGTCGTCCCGGCACTGCGCGCAGCGGCCCGTGGTCCGGTGCGGGTTGGCCGGCTCGGAGTGCGCCGTGATCACCCGCTTTGCCGTCCAGAGCACAAGAGCGGGCGTGATCGGTCCGTCGTCCATGGGCACCGTTCCACCTCCAGAGACAGGCAGGTCCGGGCACCGAACCCCGTTCAGGTGCCCGGACCGCATCCGGTGTGTCGCCCCAACAGCCTCCCTTGCAACGTGCACACCGTCAAGGTTGGAAGTGGCAACGTGTGCAGGTGTCACGTACATACGGTCACGGTGTGAGACTCGTGGCGCTCTCCGACATCGCGGACATGCTCGGTGGCGTGTCGCGCACCAGGGCTACGGAGATCACCAACCGCGCCACCTTCCCGGCACCGATCGACACGGTGGCCAGTGGCAAGGTGCGAGTGTGGGACCGCGCGGCAGTGGAAGCGTGGATCAGGGAGTACCGGCCGCACCAGCCGCACTGAGCGCGCCGCAGAGACAGGAAACGGCCCGGCACCCACACGGGGGAGCCGGGCCGCTCGTCCAGGTGGCTCAGGCGTTCTGCTTGGCCACCTTCGCCGCAGCCCGCTCCAGCCCGGCCAGGGTGGTAGCGACCTGCTCCCGGGTCTGCCTGGCCGCGTCCACGGCGTTGCCCGCGATCATGGAGCCACCGGAGAACAGGCGGCCCGCACCGGGGCTCTCCACGGTCTGCCGCACCCGGTCGATCTCCATCAGGTCCGCGATCGTCGCGTCCATCTCTGCGATCACGGCGTCCAGGCGTGCCAGCCCGTGCGCCGCCTGGCCGTGCAAGTAAGTCGTCCACTCGTCGCGCCGCTCCGCGATCCCGGCCGCCACCTCCTGCCGGACCCGCTCCACCGCGTCCGCCGTACCGTCCGCCACGGCCTGCGCCGCCACGGCAGCCTCCTGCCGGTCCCGGATGGTCTGCGCCACCTCCGCCGCGTCCAGCGCGGTACCGGCCATCACAGCGTCCGCAGCGAGCTTCCGCAGGGTGTCCGGTCCCGCATCCGCCAACGCCTGCGCCTCGTGCGCCACGCCGCGGAGCCGGTCCACCTCCGCCGCGAGCGAGCCGAGCCGGGCCAGGTCCGCCCGGGTGGCCGGGTGTACGTGCCGATCCGGGACACCCGCCAGCGGCTCACCCTGCCAGAGCGCCGGAGCCTTGCTGCCAGGCTCCGCAGGCTGGAGCACGCCCGGGGCGGCGGGGAAAGCCTCCGTGAGCGCGTACAGCTCGTCCAGGTGGCCAGCCTGCGCCATGTCGCGCGCCCGCTGCTCTCCGGCCGCGTCCGCGTGGGGGCACTGGCCGGCGTTGCCCTGCTCCGAGCCGAGATCCCCGTCCGGCAGCGTGCCGTGCCCGTAGATCGACAGCCCACCCCGCCGGAACACACCGTGCACGCGCGGAGCACTGGTCTGCATGCCGCTCGGGCCGCTGTAGTGGAACGTCTCCGGCGCGCACGTGCACCCGTCCGGCAGCTCCCCGGACTCGGTGGCGTAGGCGAGCATCGCGCCGAGCAACTGCTCCGAGCCTCCGGCGTGGCTCTGCTGCGTGTCCACGGTCCACACGGCCAGGGACGGCACGTACCGGACGCGTCGCTCGTTCGGGTAGGTCACTGCTCGGCTCCGTTCAGGTAGGCGACCGCAGCAGCGGCCAGGGCGTCCACGCAATCCGGGCAGGTGCCACGGCGGCGGGGGGTGCTCGGCAGGGGCGGAGCGGTGTCGTCGTCCAGGTGCGCGCGCGACTCGTCCGCCAGTCGCTCCGTGTCGATCTGCTCCGCGAGGTCGGCCCGCGGCTCGGCCAGCAACGGACGCCGGTGGGTGGAGCACCGGCCGAGCGCGCCGGGGGAGCGGCCGAGCTGGAGCGGGCTCATACCTGGCCGCCCATCTCGTGCTGAACCACGATCGCGGCCGGCATGCGCAGCCCGTAGAGCTGGACGCGGTCCCGCTCCAGCGTCGCCAGCAGGGACAGCGTGCGGATGACGTCCTGCGTGGACAGATCGGAGTCCAGCAGGCCATGACAGCGGCGCATGTACGAGTTGATCCGTGCTTCGGACTGCCGCCGCAGCGTGTCCGCCTCCTGCGCCGGGATGCGCTGGAGAGCGGCCCGGACGCGTCGCGCGGCGGTCGCACGACTGCACTCCAGACGCTCCGCGATGGTGTCGATGGACTGTCCGGCGTTGCTCAGCTCCAGAGCCCGTATCTCCTGCTCATGGCGCTGTCCGGCTGTTATTCTGGGCATAGTCACATTGTATCAACGTTTGTATCAAGTGAGGCGGGCCAAAGTCGCACCATAATACCGGTTATGGGCGCGCGGCCCGGCCAGCGCGGAGCCGTCCGCAGTGGACAGGGAGCGGGCTCCGGAGCGGATCGTGGTGGCCAGCGCGGAGCGGGCGGGCGCGCTGGCCACCCGATGCCGGCCCGTCTGCACACGTTGCTGTTACACAATCTTGAGTGCTTGGGCGGTAACGCAAGGTAACGAGATTGATACACCTGTTCGATCAGTGGGGACAGGCTCCCCCGCGGAGCGCGGATACTCCGAAGCGCTATGGGTCGAGTGCGGCCTGTAGTCGAGGTAAAGAACACCAACGAGACTTGACCCACTCGCGGCGAGTCTCTCTGGACCTGGGTCCCGGGGACCGTACAGGATGGAGGCCGCACACGGAGCGTTACGTCCCAACCGGACCGCTGCCGCTCTCCACCCACCTGACCGGGCCAACCGGGCCGTCATAGGGTGAAATCTCCGCCGGGTCGCTCTACGCACGGTAATCCCGTGCCCGAGGCCGTGACGGGGGTGCAGGACCGGCCGGCGTCACGACGGTGACGGTTGTGTCCCGTCCGCACATTAAAGTTCTTGAGGCAGGCGTGAGACCTCGGAAGCGAGGTCAAGGCGGGCACCCGGGGGGTCAGATCCCCCGGGGCCGCCGTGAGGTCACGTCCGCCATTTGTCCGAAGGCATGGACCGTTACACAAGGAGGAACGAGACCGCGTGTCTAACGTAACGAATGATTACCGGCCCGAACAGCCCAACCGTTCCGTGAGCCCTGACACTGCCCTGATGTGTGGGCTCCTGCTGGTCACCGCCATGTCGATCTCCGCGCTGGTGTGCATCGTGCTGACCGGCGGCAACCAGATCGACAACGTGGCCACGGTGGCGATCACCACGATCGGTGGGATCGCGCTGGCCGCGATCGGGGCGATCGGGGTGGTGCTGCGCAGGCGACCCACGAGGGGCCGCAGGTAGCTCGGTGGCGGCGCGGGACCGGTGCTCATCGGCACCCGCGCCGCCATCCTCGCCGGGAGGCAGGTAGCTACCTCGCACGCCCGTGACCTCGGGATCTGGCTCCGCGTGAGGTACCTCCGTGTCCGGACACGGACGGACATGGACAGCCGGACACGTGGACAAGATCAGGACACCCGCCCGGACACCGTGGACAGCTTGGACAACCTCACGTGTCCAACCGCGGACAAGTGGACAACTTGGCGACGGACATGTCCACGGGTTGTCCGGACACGTGGACAACGCTGGACAGCCGGTGACCTAGGTCCGGACGTGGAACGCGCGTGACCAGGGAGAACGGCTCGGGATGTCCTAGGACATGAGTTGTCCAGCTCGGACAACTTCGCGGACACGATCAGCAGGGAGCCCCGGACAACTTGTCCGGGGCTCCCTTGTCTGTCCTGTCCTAGCTGTCCACGTGTCCGGACAGCACGGACACCCGCTCGCGCCGGACGCGCAGTGCGGCAGCCATCGGGCCGCGAGCGACCCAGCTACCGGACAGCTCCAGCGCGCAGCACGCCTCCGTCGGGGTCGCGTTGAGCGGCACGTCGCACAGCTCCAGCTCGGCCACGATCTCCGCGCGACCGTTGGGCATCCGCCACTCGTCCGCGCCGCCGGGCGGAGCCTCCCTCCACTGGCTCACCGGGCCGCGTCCAGGTGGCGCAGGTACGCGGCGGAGAACCGGCCGCGCTGCGGCGTCACCCATGCCCGGTCGTACGGCTCCGGCCGTACGGTGATCCGCTCGTACTCGTTGCCGTTCGGGCAGTGCGACGCCCGGTCGGTCACGTCTCCGGGCGCGTGGAGGGGCTGCTCCACGGTGCCGGCTCCGTGCCAGTGGAAGGCGGAGCACGGCTCGCACGGCACGAGCAGGGAGACGCGGCCGGTGGTGGGGTTGACGGCCAGGTAGCCGGTGGTAGTGGTGCTCATGGTCGATTCCTTCCGGCCAGGACACCCACTCACCCAACTCACCCCCTTAGGGGGGTGTGAGTTGAGTAGTTGAGTAGGTGAGTAGGGGTTGAGTTGAGTTGAGTAGAAATGCAGGTCAGAGAGGGTGTCCCGATGAGTGGATCTTGAGTTGGGTTGAGTGGGATATCAAGATCCACTCATCGGGGTGGAGGGGTTGAGTAGTCCTGGCCGTCAGGCGGAGGCTTCCGCGCACTCCGCCAGCACGATCCGGGCACCCTGCCGGATGAGCAGTTCCTTCTTCACCAGGTCACGCACGGCGGAGTCGTACGAGGTCTCCGGCATGTCCGGACGCCCTTGCACCGCGCGGTGATCCCTGACCCACTTACGGGCCTGAGCCCGCGTCGCGCCCACTTCGTCGGACGCGGCGCGCATGGCCTGCATGACGTCCACCTGATTGGGCGTCAGGTTGGCGACCCAGTCCGGCTCTTCCCGCACCGGCTCCGCGAACAGGTCCAGCGGCCTGAGTGCCAGGGACGACAGCGGCCGGTCCGTCTCCGGATCGGTCCCGAGGTCCATCACCTGTAGCTGCACGTCGAACCGGACCGACTCGTCCCCGTCCTTCTGCTTGTCTGTGCTGATCCTGGCCCGGAGTTCTTCGCGCTTGCCCTTGCGCTCCACCCGGATCTCCGTGTCCTGCGCGCCGTCCAGCGCGGACGCGCCGCGTGCGTCCTGGCCGTTGCGCCCGATGTGATGGACGACCAGCACGCAGGCACCGGTAGCCCGCTTGAGTGCCGACACGGCGTCGATGAACACGCCCATGGACGTGTTGCTGCTCTCCTCGATACCGACCGTGATCCGGGCCTGCGTGTCCAGCACGATCAGCACCGGACCCAACCGGCGGCACGCCTCCACCAGCACGCGCCACGCCGCGCTCGCCTGTCCCGTCCGGTCCGTCTGGCCGTCCTTCACCTGCACCGGCTCCGGCAGGAACAGCACGTCCGCCACGCGCCGCCCGTACATGGCCTCCCATGCCTTGACCCGGAGCGGGATGCCCTTCTGCCCTTCTGCGGCCACGTAGACCACGCGCCCCTGCGTGACCGGCTTGCCCTGCCACGGCATCCCGAGCGCGACGTGGCACGCCCAATCGAGCGCCACAAAGGATTTGAAGCCACCCGGCGCGCCGATCACCCACGATTCCGAGTCCAGGTCGAGCACGTCCCGGATCAGCGGCGTGGGGGCCGGGATCTTGTCCAGCGCGTCCCGGTCGAGCATCCGGGACAGCAGCGCGTCCACGGCGTCCACGGTTGGCTCCGGCGCGGCCTGGCCGGTGGTGTCCACCGCCACCCGGGGCGCTTCCCACGGGCGCGGGTACGCGGCTCCCTTCTCGATCTGGCTGCGGATCGTGGTCCGCATCTTGTCCCGGTCGCCCGGGTGCCGGTACGTCCAGTCGTCCAGCGCCGAGTACATGATCTCGGTGGCCTGTCCCGCGTCGATCTGCCCGGCTCCCGCGTACTGCCCGACGTTCCACGCGAGCCGCGCGGCCAGGTCGTTGGCTCCGTCTCCGGCCGCCGCCAGCTCGTCCCGTAGCTGCGTCACTCGGCGGAGCACGTCCGGCGCGTCAGCGACCGCCCCGGCCGGCGCGGACGCCGTGGCCTTCCGGGTCCGCTTGGCGTGGACGCGCGCCACGATCCCTTCCGTGGAGTCGTCCGCGCCCCGGTACTCGGCCAGCGCCTCCGTGTCCGGCTCCACGATCCACCGGTACGGCACTGGCTTGCCCTTGCTCGGTCCGTACTTGGACGGGCGCACGGTGGGGGAGATGAACGCGAAACCACGCCCGTGCGTCCCATGCTGATCCGGCTCCGCCGCGCCCGACTGGAGGTCCAGGCCAGGCATGAATCCGGTGATCTTGCGTTCACCGGTCGCGCTGATCAGATCGTGCGTGCCGCCGCTCGGCGTGGCCTGTCGGCCGAAGGATCGCGGCCACTGCCCGGCGGCCCGCACCTCGTCCGCGCTGGCGTCTCCGCCGTCGCGCGGGTCCACGTCCAGGACGTCGGCCAGGTGGCCACCGACCGCCGCCAGCGCCCAACCCGGCTTCCACCGGTCGATCCACGACTCATCCGGCCGGATGCCCTGCCAGCCGTTCGGGAGGTGGAACGTGCCCGGCTCGGAGTTGTTCGGCGCGGCGGAGAATACGGGGATGCCGGCCTTGACGAGATTCCGCGCGATATCGAGCGCCCGCGCCGTCTCCTCCGGCGACATACTCAAAACTGACTCAGTTCCGGTAGACTCGGTGTCAGCGTAGGAGTTGTGAGAGCCGCCCCCGGCAGGGCGGCTTTTCTCTGCGCTCATCAGCGCGCCACCACCGGGGCGAACACTGCGCGGAGTCGGGCCACCTGATCGGCGGACAGGTCCGGGGCTCGGTTGACGACTGCGTTGACGGCGCTGGCCAGGTGCGCCTTACGGGCGCGCTCTTTCCGGGCTTCCGGGGTCATCTTGAAAGCGGCGGCGCGGCGCTGCTCCGTGGTCATGGGCATGATTGCTCCACTCAACAAAAGGGATTGGTGAGTGGGTTCTCTGCCGGTGCTAACCGGCTCCTAACCCCGCCGAGTGCGCGCCTCGGAACGAATCAACCTTTGCGACCCTTACCGGGGGTCAGGCTGTCGCGCCATAGTCGGTTGGCCGGTGCCCGGGGCTACCCGATGCTCCCGCTGTCCGGTCAGAAGGTGGGACTAGGTCCCTGGTTTACAGGTCGCACGGCGACGAATGCCGGATACCGCCGTGCGAGGTAGTTGCTGTCCTGCTCCCTTGCGATAGGTCCACTTTATCGAAGTGCTACGTCCACTGCGAAGCGCTATTGACTCCCATTCGTGTGGCGTACACCTCAGCCCCTATAGGGGACTAACTAAGAATGGACTCAGGCATACGAAGAACTGCCTACAAATCGAGTAGGTACCTCAATTTCGTAGGCAGTTCTTTGTAACTACTCGGACCAGTGATCGCCCCACGTCCGGGCGTCCCCGTGCCACCGACTCTCCGCGAGCCGCCCGAAGTCGAAGTAGCCACGGCCACGCACGGCCGGACCCACGCGCAGCTCCACGAGAGCGGAGATCACGTCCCGGCGCTGGCGCACGGTCAGACTGTCCCACCGCTCCGGGATGTTCACCTGTGCCAGAGCGGCCAGAGCCGGAGGCGTGGCCAACCGGCGCACCTTCGCCGCAGCCTGTTCGATCAACGGCGTGAGATCCCGCTCCGCGGCGGCCACCGCAGCGGCGGACAGTCCGAACGGCTTACGCGCCTCCGCGTGGAACTCCGCCAGCCGCGCCCGTAGCGCCCGCTCTTCGTCCCGAGCGGCGGCCAGCACGGCGTCATCCGTGGCCGGCGCGAAGAGCTGCCCCGCGTCCGGCCGGCGCAACCGCTCCAGGACCATCGTGGACACGAAGTCGTCCAGCGCGTCCGCCTTGATGGCGATCTTCCCGCAACCGTGGCAGAGGTACGTCCGCCCCTTGGCCGAGCGGAACGTCCGTAGCCTGCCCTCGCACAGCCCGCACACGGGTACGCCGGCCAGGGGCCATTTCAGCTCGGTTCCGCGCTGCGTGAGCCGACCCGGATCGGTCAGCCGGTCCACGCACAGCCGGTACGTCTCCGCGTCCAGCAGAGCCGGCCAGGCTGCCTGGCCGAAGTCCTCTCCCTGGTGCAACCGCCGACCGGCGTAGCGCGGGTTGCAGATCAGCACCTTGATATGCCCACCGGTCCACCGGCCACCGCGGGGCGACGGGACGGCCCGATCGTTGAGCCGGCGCGCGATGGACGCGTTCGGCTCCCCGCTCGCCACCGCCGTACCGATCTCCCGCACGATCGCCGCCTGCTCGGGTAGCTCCACCTGCTCCACGAACCGGCCGTGAGAGTCGTACACACGGGTGTACCCGTACGGGGTCGGACCGGCCGGCAGTCCAGCCAGCGCGGCGGACCGCTTGCCACGGACGGTCCGCTCGCTGATCTTCTCTGACTCGTCGGCGGAGTCCAGACCTTCATCCGCCAGCGTCCGCCAGTCCCGGCGGTTGCGGATGTCGTACGTCCGGCGGTGGGTGATGATCCGGATGCGCACGCCCCGCTTCCGGCACAAGTCCAGCAGCGACACCCACTCGCCGAGATCCCGGCTGCCCCGGCTCGCTTCCCAGAGGGACAGCAGCTCACAGCCACCCGTGCGGATGTGCTCCAGGAGGGACGCGTAATCCGGCCGGCTCTTGCGCGCGTACCGGCTGGCGGAGCGGTCCGGGTCGGCGAACACCCGGCCAGGGGTCAGCCCTTCCCGCGCGCAGTCGTCCCGGTAGTCCGTCTCCTGCTGGCCGACGCTCTTTCCTTGGTCGGCGGTCGATTTGCGTCCGTAGAAATCGGCGATCATGCCCGTCATGCTAACCCGTCTAACGGCATGTCGCGGTGGCGACGTGGACGCCGTACGGGGTGGCCGCCCGCGCCCCGACCACGGCGACCGAACGATCCAGCGCCTCGCCGAGCGGCCAGCCGCCGCGTACCCAGAAGCAGAGCGGCGGCGCGGTCTCCAGGTCGACCCGGCGGCTCGCCCCGGGCAGCACCAGGCGGCGCAGGTCGTCGAGGCGGCCCGGCCACTCCCCGTCCTCCGGGGTGAGGATCCGGGCACCCACCCGTTCGGTGCGGGCCAGCGCCTCGGCGGCCGCGGCGCGGGCGTCCCCGGCGGTCGAGCGGGCCGTTACGGCGGCGCGCAGCCGCGAGTCCTGCGCCCCGCCGTCGAGCAGCAGGTCCAGGGTCGCGACCGGGCCGAGCTGCTGGACCAGCCGGTACACGGCCCGGGTCCCCGGCTCGGCCAGCCAGGTCAGCGCCACCCGGGCCAGCAGTCGCTCCTCGCTGGTGGTCATGTCCCTTCCCCCGTCCTCAGTTGGGTGGCTTCGCGGACGTCGTCGCGGTGCGGCCGGTCCCGGCCGTCCAGGTCGGCGATGGTCCAGGCCAGTCGGATGATCCGGTCGAAGCCCCGGGCGGAGATCGCGCCGGAGTCGAGGCGGCCGCGTAGTTCGGCGGTGTCCCGCGCGGGCAGCCGCCACGGCGGCCGGCGCAGGTGCGGGCCCGGGATCTCGGCGTTGAGCTTGCGCCCGACCGGGCGCCAGCGAACGGCCGCCGCCTGCCGGGCCGCCGCCACCCGGGCCGCCACGGTCGCCGAGGACTCGCTGACCACGGTCGTCTCCATCAGCTCGGCCGCCCGGACCGGCAGCAGCTTCACCTGCACGTCGATCCGGTCCAGCAACGGGCCGGAGAGGCGGCCCAGGTAGCGGCGGCGGGCCAGCGGGCTGCACTCGCAGTACGCGTCGCCGGCCGGTTTGGCGCAGGGGCACGGGTTGGCGGCCAGCACCAGTTGGCTGCGGGCCGGGTACTCGGTGGCGCCGCCGCTGCGGGTCAGCTGGACCTGGCCGTTCTCCAGCGGTTGCCGCAGCGCCTCCAGCGCGCCCTTGCTGAACTCGGGCGCCTCGTCGAGGAAGAGCACGCCCCGGTGGGCCAGCGACACCGCGCCCGGACGGGCCAGCCCCGACCCGCCGCCGACCAGGGACGGCACGGTCGCGGTGTGGTGCGGCGCCTGGAAGGGCGGCCGGCGCAGCAGGCGCCCGCCGGGCGGGAGCAGCCCGGCGATGGAGTGCAGCGCGGTGACCTCCAGCGCCGCGTCGTCGTCCAGCTCCGGCAGGATCGAGGGGAGCCGCTCGGCGAGCATCGTCTTGCCCGCGCCGGGCGGCCCGACCAGGGCGAGGTGGTGCCCGCCGGCGGCGGAGACCTCCAGTGCCCGGCGGCCGAGCCCCTGCCCGGCCACGTCGGCGAGATCCGGGCCGTCCCGGGCCGGTGGCGGCGGGTCGGTGGGCGGTTCGAGCAGCGGGCTGCCGTCGCGGACGAACGAGACCAGCCGGTGCAGGGTGTCGACCGCCCGGACCCGGATCCCCGGGATGACCGCCGCCTCGGCGGCGTTGTCGAGCGGCACGATCACCCGGTCCCGGCCGGCCCGCGCGGCGGCGGCCACCATCGGGAGCACCCCGCGCACCGGGCGGACCGCGCCGTCCAGGCCCAGTTCGCCGAGAACCACCACATTCTCCAGCGGCGCCAGCGGCAGCTCACCGGAGCCGCCCAGCACCGCCACCGCGATGGCCAGGTCGAACGCCGAGCCGTACTTGGGCATCGTCGCGGGCAGCAGGTTGAGGGTGATCCGTCGGTTGGGCCAGCGCTGCCCGGAGTTGACGATGGCGGCGCGCACCCGGTCCCGGGCTTCGTGCAGCGCGGTGTCGGGCAGCCCGGAGATGACCACCGCGGGCAGCCCCATTGCCAGGTCAGCCTCCACCTCGACCAGGTGCCCGGTCACCCCGACCAGCCCGACGCAGCACACCTTGGCGTAGCTCACGTCGCCGCCCCAGCGCTCGGCGCGCCCATCAGAAGGCGCCCTTGAGGTGCTCGACCCGGGCCGCGCCGACCACCGGCAGCCGGACCGACAGCACGTCGAAGCGCACCTCGTCGGCGGTCGTCCCGGTCTCGGCCAGCCAGCGGGCGGCCAGCCCGCGCAGCCGGCGCGCCTTGGCCGGTACGACCGCCTCGGCCGGGCTGCCGTAGTCCTCGCTGCGGCGGGTCTTCACCTCGCAGAAGGCGAGCACCGGGCCGTCCCAGGCGATGATGTCGATCTCGCCGTCCCGGCAGCGCCAGTTGCGGGCCACCGGGCGCAGCCCCGCCCCGATCAGGTGCCGGACGGCGCACCGCTCGCCGTACGCGCCGACCGCCTGGTTCCGCTTCGTCATGGCCGTCACGGTGGGGCACCGGCCGGCCGTCCCGCCGCTGCCGCCGGCGCGGCTGTGGACGACGGGCGGCCCTGTGGACGACCGGACGATCAAGGGGCCGGTGTGCTACGGGACCCACGGTCGTGGACTTCCGCGGATGGGCCACGACGGGCGGCCGGACCGGGCGGGAGCCGCGAGGCTGATCACTCTCCGTGTGTCCGTGATGACCCTCCTCGGTGCGGGCTGGGGCGAATGGCGCGGGTGGGGCCGGTCGCATACCGTGCCGGAGGTGGACGCACGACGCAGCTATCCCGAAGATCAGGAGCCGCGCTGGTACCCCGCCGGGCGCGAGCGCGACTACGGCGAGTCCGACTGGCGCGGGGCGGGTGACCGCCCGCGCGACGACGAGTTCCGCGCGCCGGAGCCGCGAGTCGCCGAGGAGGGCCGGTACGCCGAGTCGACCGGTCGGTACGGCGATCCGGGACGGTTCGGTGGCGCCGACCCGCTGGCTGAGCCCCGGGGCGATGCCGAGGGATACCGCCGGACCCGTTCCCGCCGGTCGGAAACGGACGACCCGGACGTCTCCGGCGAGCTGCCCGGCGAGCGCGGTGGCCGCCGCGCGGCCCGCGAGCCGGGTGGCGCGGATGCGCCGGCCGTCCCCGCCGGCCCGCGGGGTGCCGGCGGCGTCGACCCGCTGGTGAACTCCGCCGCCGGTCCGCTGGGGGGTGGCCCGGCGGACCGCCCCGAGCCGGCCCGGGCGGCCCCGCTCGGCGGGTACCCGATCGTGGAGCCGAGCCGGCCGGCCGAGCCGGCCCACCCGCTGGAGATGCCGACCGGCCCGATGCCCCCGGTGGTGCCCCGCCTGGACGGCGCGGCCGGCCCGGACGGGGCGTACCGTCCCGCCGGCGCGCCCTCCGACGGCGTCTACCGGACCCGGCGGCCGGCGCTCGCGGTGATCCTCGGCGTGCTGGTCGCCGTCTTCGAGCTGCCCGCCCTGCGGGTGCTGCTGCACGGGCTCACCGGCGACCCGGTCTCCACCTCCCACGTCGTGGTGGGCACCTTCCTGGTCGCCGGGCTGCCGATCTTCGCGGCCGGGCTGTACGGGCTGCGTACCGGTGGGCTGGCGATGGCCGACGGTGGCCGGGGCTGGCTGCGCCCGCCGACGGCATACCTGACCGTGGGTCTGGTCCTTTTCGTCGCCGCGGCGCTCGCCGCCGGCTGACGGCCCCTGCGCCTGCGGCCCGGCGGAGACTGCCGGGCCGGCGCGGCGGTGTGACAGCGGCCGGACGGTCCGGCGGGCGGGGTGACCAGGTCCGCCGGGCCGGGTCCGCGCACCCCTGGGCCAGGTAGCGGGACAAGGGCGTACACTGAGCGACTGGCGACCGCCTCGCGCGGTCGACCTCGCGCGCCCTCTCCACGATTCCTCGTGGGGCGACGGCCTCCCTGGTCCCGATCTTGGTCGGGCCCACCCTGGCCGGCGACCAGGCGCCAGGACGCGCGGCCACCGGCCGGGCGTGACAACCAGGGATCTTGAGGAGTACCCCACCATGGCCGTCGTGACCATGCGTCAGCTGCTGGAGAGCGGTGTCCACTTCGGGCACCAGACCCGGCGCTGGAACCCGAAGATGAAGCGCTTCATCATGACGGAGCGCAACGGCATCTACATCATCGACCTGCGCCAGACCCTCGACTACATCGAGAAGGCGTACGACTACGTGCGGAACACCGTCGCCGAGGGTGGCAGCATCCTCTTCGTCGGCACGAAGAAGCAGGCCCAGGAGGCCATCGCCGAGCAGGCGACCCGGGTGGGCCAGCCGTACGTCAACCACCGCTGGCTCGGCGGCATGCTGACCAACTTCCAGACGGTGTACAAGCGCCTTCAGCGGATGAAGGAGCTGGAGGCCCTGGGTGACCTGAGCGGCACCGCGGCCGGTTACACCAAGAAGGAGACCCTGCAGCTCTCCCGCGAGAAGATCAAGCTCACCAAGACCCTCGGTGGTCTGCGGGACATGCAGAAGCTCCCGGCCGCGGTCTGGATCGTCGACACCAAGAAGGAGCACATCGCCGTCGACGAGGCCCGCAAGCTGGGCATCCCGGTGATCGCGGTGCTCGACACCAACTGCGACCCGGACGAGGTCGACTTCCCGATCCCGGGCAACGACGACGCGATCCGCTCGGCCGAGTTGCTGACCAGGGTCGTGGCCGCCGCCGTCGCCGACGGTCTGATCGCCCGCTCCGGCCGTCGCCGCGGTGGCGACGAGAAGCCCGAGCCGGGCCAGGTCGGCGCCGACGAGCCGCTGACCGAGTGGGAGCGCGAGCTGCTCGAGGAGCCGGCGAAGAAGGCCGGCGAGCAGAAGCCCGCCGCTGCCGCTGCCGAGCAGCCGGCCGCGACCGAGCAGCCGGCCGCGACCGAGCAGCCCGCCGCGACCGAGCAGCCCGCCGCGACCGAGCAGCCGGCCGCCGCCGCCGCGGAGTGACCGCACGCCGTCTCCCCGCCGCCCGGCTGACCCGGGCGGCGGGGAGCGGCGGGTACGCCGGGCACATTCGGCCGCGTTCCGGGTAACCGGCACCTCAGACCATCCACCGCAGTTCCGACATCGAAGAGAGAGTCATGTCCAACTTCACCGCCGCGGACGTCAAGAAGCTCCGCGACCTCACCGGCGCCGGCATGATGGACTGCAAGAAGGCGCTGACCGAGGCCGAGGGCGACTTCGACAAGGCCGTCGAGATCCTGCGTGTCAAGGGCGCCAAGGACGTCGGCAAGCGGGCCGGCCGCACCGCCGCCAACGGCCTCGTCGCCCACTCCGGCAAGGCCCTGCTGGAGCTCAACTGCGAGACCGACTTCGTCGCCAAGACCGAGGCGTTCGTCGCCCTGGCCCAGCAGTTGGTCGAGCACGGCGAGCGCAGCGGCGTCACCAACGCCGAGGAGCTGCTCGCCTCGGAGCTGGACGGCAAGACCGTCGCCGACCTGGTCCAGGAGCAGTCCGCCAAGATCGGCGAGAAGCTGGTGCTCAACCGCTTCGCCAAGCTCGACGGCAACGTCGCGGTCTACCTGCACCGCAAGAGCCAGGACCTGCCGCCGGCCGTCGGCGTGCTGGTGGAGTACGCCGGCAAGACCGACGAGGCCGGTGACGCCGACGCTCGCGCCGCCGCCATGCAGATCGCCGCCATGCGCCCGAAGTACCTCACCCGCGACGAGGTGCCGGGCGAGGTCGTCGAGTCCGAGCGGCGCATCGCCGAGCAGACCGCCCGCGAGGAGAACAAGCCCGAGGCGGCGCTGCCGAAGATCGTCGAGGGCCGGGTCAACGCCTTCTTCAAGGACTACGTCCTGCTCGAGCAGTCGTCGGTGGCCGACAACAAGAAGACCGTGAAGCAGATGCTGGCCGAGGCCGGTATCGAGGTGACCCGCTTCCTGCGGTTCGAGGTCGGCCAGGCCTGAGCCGCCGGGCCGGGCGCCTGAGGCGCCCGCTGGGCACGCAACGGAGGACGAGGAGGTCGCTGGTGTACGTGACAGGCACCGCGGCCTCCTCGTCACATAGGGTCGGCAGCGGCAGGTATGCGGTACGCGGCACGCTGGACGTGCGCGGAGAGGGCGGGGCGGATGACGCAGGTTGTGAGTGACCGGAGCCTGGAATCGGACGACCCGACGGCGCCGCCCCCCGGGCGGGCCCGCCGGGTGGTGCTGAAGCTTTCCGGTGAGGTCTTCGGCGGCGGCGCGATCGGCGTCGACCCGGACGTCGTGCAGGCCATCGCCCGGCAGATCGCCACCGTGGTCCGCCGCGGCGTGCAGGTATCCGTGGTGGTCGGCGGCGGCAACTTCTTCCGGGGCGCCGAGCTGCAGAAACGCGGCATGGACCGGGCCCGGGCCGACTACATGGGCATGCTCGGCACGGTGATGAACTGCCTGGCGCTCCAGGACTTCCTGGAAAAGGAGGGCATCGAGACCCGCGTGCAGAGCGCGATCACGATGGCCCAGGTCGCCGAGCCGTACATCCCGCTGCGGGCGATCCGGCACCTGGAGAAGGGCCGCGTGGTGATCTTCGGCGCGGGCGCCGGGATGCCGTACTTCTCCACCGACACCGTGGCCGCCCAGCGGGCGCTGGAGATCCGCGCCGACGTGGTGCTGATGAGCAAGAACGGCGTGGACGGCGTCTACAGCGCCGACCCGCGGATCGACCCGACGGCGAGCAAGTTCGACTCGATCACCTTCTCCGAGGTGCTGCGCCGCAACCTGCGGGTGGCCGACGCCGCGGCGTTCAGCCTCTGCATGGAGAACGGCCTGCCGATGCTGGTCTTCGGCGCCCAGGGCGACGACACGATCATCCGGGCTGTCGGCGGCGAAAAGATCGGCACCCTGATCACCGCCTGACCGCCCCGCCGACCGCCGCAGCGGTCCTCCGACGACACCAGCAGAGCCCACGACGAGCACAGAAGGAGGCGAGGAGACCGGTGATCGACGACACCCTCCTCGAGGCCGAGGAGAAGATGGAGCGTGCCATCGAGCACGCCAAGGAAGAGTTCGGCGCCATCCGCACCGGTCGCGCCAACGCCGCCATGTTCTCCAAGGTCATCATCGACTACTACGGCACCCCCACCCCGCTGCCCCAGATGGCGTCCATCGGCGTACCCGAGCCTCGCATGGTGATCATCAAGCCGTACGACAACTCGCAGATCAACGCCATGGAAAAGGCGATCCGCGACTCGGACCTCGGGGTGAACCCGAACAACGAGGGCAACCAGCTGCGCATCCTGCTCCCGCAGATGACGGAGGAGCGGCGCCGCGAGATGATCAAGGTGGCCCGGCACAAGGGCGAGGAAGCCAAGGTCGCCGTCCGCAACATCCGGCGCAAGGGCAAGGAAGAGCTGGACCGCCTCGTCAAGGACGGGGAGGTCGGCGAGGACGACGGCCGCCGCGCGGAGAAGGAACTGGACGACGTGACCCAGCGCTACGTCGCCACCGTCGACGAGCTGGTCAAGCACAAGGAAGCCGAGCTGCTCGAGGTGTAGTCACCCGGACGGAGCGCTCCGTCGGGACGTCACGAGGCCCGCCCCCGGACCGGGGAGCGGGCCTCGCGTCGTCGGGACCACCGATCTGGCCGGCACCGGGCGCCGGTGCGCCCTCGTCCGCCCTGCCGGGACGGCGGGTGCAGTAGGCTCGGCACGATTCCCGGCCACCGTGCGGTGAACGGCGGGGATCGGTCGGCCGACGGGCCGGTCAACCGGACGGAACAGTCACGCCTGTAGGGGATGGTCTTGGTCTTGCGTCATGTGGTCGAACTCGTACCGCTGCCGTTCGGTGCGTGATGTCCCACCTTGACCCCTACGGCGGCACCGAGCCTCGCGGCTGGGACCGGCCGGACCGTCCGGACCGGCCGTCGGCGCTGCCCTGGCCGGAGCATGACGTCGAGCCGTGGACCCGGCAGTCCGGCCCGGACCTCTACGCCGGCCCGCAGGCTCGCCCCCGCCCGCACGCGCACCGCCCCGACCGGCCCGACGTCGACCCGTACGACGGCCCGCGGTACGACGGCCCGCGGTACGACGGCCCGCGGTACGACGGCCCGCGGTACGACGGCCCGCGGTACGACGGCCCGCGGTACGACGGCCCGCGGTACGACGGCCCTTCGGGACCGGACGACCGGTACGACCGGGCCCGGGCCCGCGACGACGACCGGTACGACCGCGCTCCCGCGCGCCCCTTGCGTGACGACGAGGTAGCCACCTCGCAGTTCGCCGCGGCCCGCGACGACGACCTGCCGACCAGCCAGTTCCCCCCGGTCCGCGCGGAACGCGAGCCGGAGCCGGAGCCGCCGACCGGCCGCCGGCAGCGCGGGCGACGCCGGGCCAGCGCCGACCGGCCCGCCACGAAGCAGGCCGCCACCGGCCGGGCCGGCCGCAACCTGCCCGCCGCGATCGGGGTGGGGGTCGGCCTCGGCGCCGCGATCCTGGTGCCGCTCTTCTTCTACCTGCCGGGCTTCCTCGCGGTGCTGACCGTCGCGGTCGCCGTGGGCATCTGGGAGATGGCCCGCGCGGTCCGCCGCAGCGGCGCCCACCCGCCGCTGGTCCCGCTGATCGCCGGTGGGGTGCTCACCGTCGGTCTGGCCTGGTTCGCCGGGCCGGACGCGCTCAGCCTCGGCCTGCTGGTCACCGTGCTCGGCACGATGATCTGGCGGCTGGGTGACGGGCCCGCCGGGTTCCAGCGGGACATGACCGCCGTCGCCCTGATCGCCGTCTACGTGCCGTTCCTCGCCGGGTTCGCGGCGCTGCTCGCGGCGGCCCCCGGCGACGGCCGGCTGCGACTGCTGGTCACCCTGGTCGCGGTGGTGCTCTCGGACACCGGCGGGTACGCCGCCGGGGTGTCCTTCGGCAAGCACCCGATGGCCCCGTCGATCAGCCCGAAGAAGTCCTGGGAGGGCTTCGCCGGCTCGGTCACCGCGGCGGCCGTCGGCAGCGCCGTGCTGATCTGGCTGCTCTTCGACGTGGCGCCGTGGTGGGGCGCGCTGTTCGGCCTGGCGGTCTCGGTCGCGGCGGTCCTCGGCGACCTCGCCGAGTCGATGATCAAGCGCGATCTCGGCGTGAAGGACATGAGCAACCTGCTTCCCGGGCACGGCGGCCTGATGGACCGGCTGGACTCGATCCTCTTCGCCGTCCCGACCGCCTACCTGCTGCTGGCGGTCTTCGTGCCGGTGGTGGGATGAGGCATGAATCACCGCCGGTCACCCGCCCGGTCCGCCCGGTGGCGGCCGATTCGGCACCTCCGGACAGCGGCGTCCGCCATTCGGCGTGACAGACTGGACCCGCCATGACGAGCCTGCCTGTGATCCCCGTAGACCCTGACGCCCCGGGGCGTCGGCCCGCGATGCCGCCGCGCCACCTCGCCGACCTGGACCTGACGGGCCGGCAGGCGCTCGTGACCGAGCTGGGCGAGCCCGCCTTCCGCGCGAAGCAGGTCTCCAACCACTACTTCGGGCGCCTGGTGCGGGATCCGGAGCAGATGACGGACCTGCCCGCGGCCACCCGCGAGCGGCTCGCCGGGGCGCTGCTGCCCACCCTGCTCAACCCGGTACGCGAGCTGGCCTGCGACGACGGCGCCACCCGCAAGGCGCTCTGGCGGCTGCACGACGGCGCGCTGGTGGAGAGCGTGCTGATGGGCTACCCGGATCGGGTCACCGTCTGCATCTCCAGCCAGGCTGGCTGCGGCATGGCCTGCCCGTTCTGTGCCACCGGCCAGGCCGGGCTGACCCGCAACCTGTCCACCGCCGAGATCGTCGACCAGGCGGTCTACCTCGCCGGCGTCGCCGCCTCCGGAGCGGTGGCCGGTTCCCCGCCGCGGTTGTCGCACGTGGTCTTCATGGGCATGGGCGAGCCGCTGGCGAACTACGCGCGGGTCGTCGCGGCGATCCGTCGGCTGGTCACGCCGGCCCCCGAGGGGCTCGGCCTTTCGCAGCGGCACATCACCGTTTCCACGGTCGGCCTGGTTCCGGCCATCCGCCGACTGGCCAGCGAAGACCTCTCAGTGACCCTTGCGCTGTCGCTGCACGCGCCCGATGATGATCTGCGCGACGAACTCGTGCCGGTCAACCAGCGCTGGAAGGTAGCCGAGGTGCTGGACGCAGCGTGGGACTACGCAGCCCGGACGGGGCGCCGCGTGTCGATCGAGTACGCGATGATCAAGGACGTGAACGACCAGCCGTGGCGAGCCGACCTGCTCGGGCGGCTGCTGGCCGGGAGGTTGGCCCACGTGAACCTCATCCCGCTCAACCCGACACCCGGCAGCCGCTGGGACGCGAGCGCCAAGCCGGTCGAGCGGGAGTTCGTCCGGCGGCTGCGCGAGGCCGGGGTGTCCACCACGGTGCGTGACACCCGCGGGCGTGAGATCGATGGTGCGTGCGGGCAGTTGGCCGCCGCCACGGACAGGGACACCGACGCGCCGCGCGGGCGTGACCGGGCGTAGCGAACGAGACCAGGAGACATAGTGGCGAGTCAGGGTCAGCGTTTCCGGCGTAAGGCGCTCCGCCGGGGATACAAGGTCGACGAGGTGGACGCCTTCCTGGACCGGGTCGAGGCGACACTCGCCGGCCAGCCGGTCGGCGCGCCCGTGGCCTCCCAGGAGGTCCACGACGTCGTCTTCCGGGTTCGCTTCAACGGTTACGACGAGTGGCAGGTCGACCTGCACCTGGACCGGGTCGAGCGGCAGCTCGCCGAGCTGGAGGAGCGCGGTGGCCTCGGTGGCCGCGGGGGCGACCCGCGCAGCGCCGACCGGCTCGGCCCGCCGATGCGCGACGATCACCGGGGGCTGTCTCCCGTACCGCAGCCGCTGCCGCCGCGCGCGATGCCGGCCCAGGCCGGCCCGCCGGACCGCTACGGCAACCGCTACGACGAGCCCACCGGCGCGTTCGCCGGCGGATACGACGCCCCCCGGGGTGGCTACGACGCGCCGCGCGGCCCGGCCGGGCCCGGCGGGCCGGGGCCGATGGGTCCGGGCGGGATGGGCCACGGTGGGCCGCAGCGCGGCCTGCCCGCCGGTCCGGGCGGCTACGGGCAGGAGCCCGGCGGCTACGGCCAGGAGCAGGGCGGCTACGGCCAGGAGGAGCCGCGGTTCGACGGCTTCGAGGCCGGCCGGCACGGTCGGACCGACATGACCGCCGAGATCCGGATGCCGGAGCGGGAGCGCGACATGCGTGGCCGTGGCCCGGCCGGTCCGCCGCAGGCGCTGGGCGGCCCGCCGATGGGTGGTCCGCCGCCGATGGCCGGCCCGCCGGTCGGTGGTCCGCCGATGGTCGGCCCCCCGATGGCCGGTCCGCCCGGCAGCGAGCTCTACCGGGTCGACCAGATCCGCCGCAGCTTCCAGGTGCGCCGCTTCGGCAGCGGGTACGACCCGGACCAGGTCGACCGGTTCTTCGAGACCCTGCTCGGCGGCATGCAGGGGCGCAACCCGATGCCGGTGAACCCGAAGGACCTGGACACCCTGCGCTTCGGCCTGGTGCCCGGCGGTTACTTCGAGGCCGAGGTCGACGCCGCGCTCAAGGACGTGCAGGACATCCTCTTCGGTCGCTGATCCCGTACGCACGAGGGCCCGCCCCCTGATCGGGGGCGGGCCCTCGTGCATGTCCCGCGCGGTGCGCCGGTCGGATCAGGAGCGCAGGCCGTTGCGGCGCAGCACCGCGTCGGCCCCGACGATGGTCAGCAGCACCACGGCGAACCCGATCAGCCAGATGTCCTCGACCCTGCCCTCGTGGTTGCCGCAGAGCGCCATGACCACCAACACCACCGCCGACAGCACCGCGCCGATGCGCCCCGACTTGCGGTGCCCGGGCTTGTGCTGATCTGGCGCGGTTACCGGCTCGCTTCCTGCCACTGTCGGTCCTTCCCTCGCGATCGGATCTCCGGTTAGTCTGGCACGCCCCGTGCCGGGCCCGGCGCAGGGTCCGACCGGATGGGGGAGCGGATGAGCCGCGCCGACGACCGTGAGCTGCTCAAGACGGCGTACGAGGCGTGGGAGGCGGAAGACTGGCCGGTCGCTGCCTAGCTGCTGGAACGGCTGGTGCGCCGGCACCCGGACCTGCCGCCGTCCGGCGTTCTGGAACCTGGGCATCGCGGCGACGTGCGCGCCCCAGCGGCGGAGCTGGTCGGAGCTCAGCCGGGCCTGAGCGCCCGGGCCGTTGGACCTGTCTTCGGGTGGCCGGAACGCTCTACCGGCGTCGCGGGGCGGTGGTCAGACTGCCTCCGGTAGCGTTCTGACGTACACCTTGATTGTCGTTTTGAGGGGGACTGCGGTGCGAGTGACCGGTACGGGACATGCCAGCATGCGGATCGACACGGCCGCGGGCAGCATCCTGTGCGACCCGTGGGTCAATCCGGCCTACTTCGCCTCCTGGTTCCCGTTTCCCGACAACTCCCTGCTCGACTGGGAGGCGCTGGGCCAGGTCGACTACCTGTACGTGTCGCACCTGCACCGGGACCACTTCGACGCGAAGCAGCTGCGCGAGTTCGTCTCCAAGGACGCCACTGTCCTGCTCCCCGAGTTCCCCACCTCGGAGATGGAGGACGAGCTGCGGGAGCTGGGCTTCACGAAGTTCCTCAGGGCGCCGAACGAGCAGGTCGTGGAGCTGCCCGGCGGCCTGAAGATCATGATTCAGGCGCTGACCAGCCCGACCGACGGCCCGATCGGCGACTCCTCGCTCTGGGTGGAGTACGACGGGGTCCGGCTGCTCAACCAGAACGACGCCCGCCCGACCGACCTGGGCGTCTTCGCCGAGCTGGGCCACGTGCACGCGCACCTGCTCCAGTTCTCCGGCGCGATCTGGTACCCGATGGTCTACGAGCTGCCGCAGTCGGCGAAGACCGCGTTCGGCAAGCAGAAGCGGGAACGGCAGTTCGACCGCACCTGGCGCTACATCGACGACCTGAAGGCCGACCACGTCTTCCCGATCGCCGGCCCGCCCTGCTTCCTCGACGACGACCTGTGGCAGTTCAACGACATCCACGGCGACGAGGGGAACATCTTCCCCGACCAGTCGGTCTTCCTCGCCGAGTACGCCAAGGTCGGCGGCACCAACGGCATCGTGCTGCTGCCGGGCAGCATCGCCGAGGTGACCACGGAGGGCGCGACCACCACCCACCCGGTGCCGGTGCAGGAGTTCTTCGCGAACAAGGTCGCGCACCTGGAGGAGATGCGGGAGCGCAAGCGCCCGATCATCGAGGCGGAGAAGGTGTCCTGGCGGCACCCCGAGGTGGACGTCCTCGGCGAGATGAAGCGCCGGATCGAGCCGCTGCTCGACGAGTCCATCTACCTGGCCAAGGGCGTCGGCGGCCCGGTCCGCTTCGACCTGGTCGGCTACGACGGTGAGAGCGTCGAGTCGATCGTGGTGGACTTCCCGGGCAAGGAGGTCCGGCCGTACGCGGACGAGAAGGTCCGCTACCGGTTCCGGACCGAGCGGGCGCTGATCGAGCACCTGCTGCACATCGGCGAGGTGGACTGGGTCAACTCGCTCTTCCTGTCCTGCCGCTTCTCGGCGGCCCGGATCGGCCAGTACAACGAGTTCGTCTACGCCTTCTTCAAGTGCCTGTCCGAGGAGCGTCTCCAGTACGCCGAGGGCTGGTACGACGAGCACGAGCGGAGCAGCGACGCCGAGGACATCACCCTGGGCGACTGGGTGGTGCAGCGCCGCTGCCCGCACCTGAAGGCGGACCTGACCCGGTTCGGCATCGTCGACGGCGACCAGCTCACCTGCCAGCTGCACGGCTGGAAGTTCGACCTGCCCAGCGGCCGCTGCCTGACCAGCGTGGGCCACAAGGTCCGCGCCCACCGGGTGGACGCGGACACCCCGGCCCCCGCCGGGGAGGCGCTCAGCTGAGTTTCCTCACGCACGCCGTCCCCGCCGGGTGACCATGAGGTCGGAAGGGGGGCGGCGTGACGGGGGCGGGCACGGGGGAGAAGCAGTACCGCTACGGGCGGGACCGGGAGATGACCCGGGACGCCTCCCGGGTGGAGACGTTCAGCGACGGGGTCTTCGCGGTCGTGCTGACGGTGATGGCCGTCGAGCTGCTCCAGAACGGCCCGGCCCGGGAGAGCGGGAGGGAGCTCCCCGACGCCCTCGCCCACGCCTGGCCGACCTACCTGGCGTACGTGATCACCTTCGGGATCGCCGGCCAGATCTGGCTCGGCCACCACAACATGTGGCGGTACGTGGTCCGGGTGGATCAGGTGCTGTTGGTGTTCAACCTGCTCGTGCTGCTCTTCGTGGCCGCGATCCCGTTCACCGCCGACCTGCTCTCGGACAACCTGCGCGGTAGCGCGACCGAGCAGCGGCTGACCGCCGCCCTCTACCTCGGCACCGTGCTCGGTGAGTCGCTCTTCTTCAACCTGAGCTGGTGGTGGGCCCGGCAGCGGCGTCTGCTCCACCCCGACCTGGATCCCCAGCTGGCCCGGGCGGTCTCGCGGCGACTGCTGGTGCGCCCGCTGCTCTACCTGATCGCCTTCGCCTTCGTCTTCGTCGACCCGATCCTCAGCCTGCTCCTCTACCTGCTGCTCGTCGGCCTCTCCCTCGTCCGCCGCCCCGGCGACCTGCCCCCCGCCGGGGCCGGCGGCGAGGTCAGCGACCGAGGTCGGTGAGGATGCGCCGGGCGGCGTTGTGGCCGGCGGCGCCGATGACGCTGCCGGCGGGGTGGCAGCCGGCGCTGCCCGCGTAGACGCCGTCGATGCCGGTGGCGTACGGCATCCGGTCGGTGAACGAGACCGTGTTGTCGACGTGGTGGATGTGCCCGCCGCTGATGCCGAAGTGCGCCTCGATGCCGGGCGGCGGCAGCGGCACCGCGTCGGCGATCAGGTCACCGGTGCCCGGGGCGTACCGCTCGCAGATCTCGATCAGGCGTGAGACGTAGCCCGGGAGCGCCTCGTCCCAGGTGGTGCCCGCCAGCTCGTACGGGACGGACTGGACGAAGAGCGCCGACGAGTGGTGCCCGGCCGGGTCGGAGAGCGACGGGTCGACGGTGGTGTGCAGGTACCACTCGATGGTCGGCTCCTCGGGCAGCCGCCCGGCCTGCACGTCCGCCCACATGGCCCGCAGCGCGGCCATCGGCGACTCGCCGCCGCCCGCCCCGACCAGCGAGGCCGAGCCGGGGAGCAGGTGGATGGTGGAGCCGAACGGGCTCGGCGCCCCCTCGGGCAGGCAGGAGAAGCGGGGCAGCCCGGTCAGCGCCAGGTTGAGCTTGAGCGTCGTGCCGGGGCGGCGGACCGCCGCCATCCGCTCGCCGAGCGGCGCCGGCAGCGCGCCGTCGGGCAGCAGGTCCATCAGCCGGTACGGGTCGCAGGCGCCCAGCACCACCCGGGCGGCCACCTCTCGCCCGTCCGCCAGCACCACGCCGCTCGCCGCACCGCCGTCCAGGGTGATCGCGCTGACCGGCGTACCCGTGAGGATCTTCGCCCCGGCGGACCGGGCGGCGTCGGCGAAGGTCCGCGAGACGGTGCCCATGCCGCCCTCGGCGATCATCCAGGTGCCGTCCGCGCCCGGCAGCCGGCACATGTTGTGCACCAGGAAGTTGTGCCCGGTGCCGGGGTCGTCCGGGCCGGCGTTCAGTCCGGAGAGTCCGTCGGTGACCGCGTACATGCTGACCAGCAGCTCGGAGCGGAACTCGAATCGGGCCAGGTAGTCGGCGACCGAACCGCGAACCAGGTCGACGAAGGCCTGCCGCAGCTCCGGGCGGACGTAGCGCTCGGCGGTCTGGTCCACCGGCAGCGGCTCGGCCAGCCAGGCCGGCGCCAGGTCCGCGCGGACCTGCGCCAGCTCGGCCTGGAGCGCGTCGTCGGCGGCCGCGTCGGCGGGGGAGAAGAACTCCGCGAGCTGCCGCCGGGTGGCCGCGGTGTCGCTACCGAAGAGGAGGTACGGCGAACCGAGGCCGCCCGGGGTGGGCAGGAAGTAGTGCGGGTCGCGGCGCAGCACCGGGATGCGCACGTCGAGTGCGGCGAGCAGCTCCGGCGGCATCAGCCCGAGCAGGTACGACCCGGTGGAGTGGCGCAGCTCGGGCACCTTCGGGAAGGGGTTCTCGGTGCGGGTCGCGCCGCCGATCACCTCGGCGGCCTCCAGCACCAGCACGTCCAGCCCGGCCCGGGCCAGCAGGATCGCGGACACCAGCCCGTTGTGCCCGGACCCGACGATTACCACGTCGGCGCGGGACGGCAGCTCACTCGCTTCGCTCATGCCCGGGCAGCCTAGTGCCGCGAAGCGGCCGGCGGGAGGGAGTCAGGCACCGGCCGCCCGGATGCCCCGCCAACGGGACAGGGCGAGGGTGGCGGAATAGCCGGCGAGCACGATCACGTGGAACAGGTAGAGCCAGAGCAGCACCGCCACGCCGCCGCCGATCGGGTCGAACCCGCCGAACGGGGCGCCGAGGTCCAGCGGCAGCGAGCAGAACAGCACGAACCCGTGCAGGAAGCCGGAGAGGTTCGCCGCGGTGAACGACCCCACCGCCAGCGTCGACAGCCAGTCCGGCGAGGCGGGCCCGACCACCCGGAACACCCACATCAGCACCGGGGTGAGCACCAGCCACACCCCCAGGAACGACAGGACCACGCCGAGCGCGCCGATCCAGCCTCCCTGGCGGACCAGCCGGGTGGTGGTGGGCAGCGCGATCAGGATCGACAGCAGCAGCGCGGGGGCCGGGGCGAGGATCGGCAGCAGCAGCAACCGGCCCCGCCAGCCGATCATCGACTCGTCCGGGTTGGGCGGGGTGGCGACGGAGACGAACGCGCGACGCAGCCCTTCGCCGTAGAGCGACGCGGGCAGCAGCGAGGCCAGCGCCAGCAGCGGGGTCAACTGCACCCCGGCGGCGACCAGCGCGTCCACCGCGCGGGGGGCGCCGATCGCGCTCGGCAGCGTGTCGACGGCGTACGAGGTGAGCCGGCGGACCCGCTCGCCGCCGGCCAGCAGCGAGGTCAGCCAGATCGCCAGCAGCGCGACGGGCACCACGGCGATCGCCCCGTAGAAGGTGATCGCGGCGGCGTGCAGCGAGAGGTCCCGGCCACGTACCGGCCGGAGCGCGGCGCTGGTGATCCGCTTCGTGCGCTGCCATGCGTCGCCCATCGCGGTCTCCTTCCCCCTCCCGGCCCGGGGCACGCATTACGATCCCGCGACATGACCGTGCTCACCACCGAGCGGCTGCGGCTGCGGGACTGGACCGACTCGCCCGAGGACCTGGGCCGGATCTTCGACATCTACTCCCGTACCGAGATCACCCGCTGGCTGGCCGCGTCCGGCCTGCCGCTGACCGACCCGGCCCAGGCCCTGGACCGGCTGGCAATCTGGCGGAAACGGCACGCCGGGCAGGGCGGCCGGTACGGCACCTGGGCGATGGAGGTCCGGGAGACCGGCCGGGTCGCCGGAACCCTGATCCTCAAGCCGCTGCCCGGCGCGGACGGGGTGACCGAGACCGCCGACATCGAGGTGGGGTGGCACCTGCACCCGGACTCCTGGGGCCACGGGTACGCCACCGAGGCGGCCCGGGCGGTGCTGGAGCGCGAGTTCGCCGCCGGCACCCCGCAGGTGTACGCGGTCGTCTCGCCCGGCAACGAACCGTCGATGGCGGTGGCCCGGCGGCTCGGCATGACCCACCTCGGCCGGCGCACCGAGTGGTACGGCGGCGAGGTGCTGGAGACCTTCGTCCGCCGGGCCGACGCCTGACGCCCGCCGCACTGCTGTGCCCACTGATCCTGCGGGCGCGGGTCCGGGCCAGCGCCTCCGCCGGATGGTCACGCAGGGTAGTGCCCACCCCCCGGAAATGCCGGGGAGCGATATGCCTGAGAGTCATATTTATGGGTCTTCTGCTGGGTTTGTGGGTCGGTGGTGGTCATCTGTTGGGTAGTTGGGGTCGGTGGCCGCCGAGGCTGAGCATGGCCAGGGCGATGAGGGCGTGGGGTGAGTGGAATCCGTAGGCCATG